>DAOWNP010000076.1 GCA_030642545.1 Desulfobacteraceae bacterium
CCCTGTACTTTTTTCTATTATTTAAGCTGTCAGCAGTAATTTTTTTTTGAAAATAGATATAATTTTTTTTATTACTTTTTTGTTATATTTTTTATTACTTTTTTTTTTTTTAGAAAATAAAATACAAATAAAAGAAATATAAGAAACATGGATGAAATAACACTTACTGGTAAATTATAAATTAGTAGAATTTCTTAATTCATAATTTACCATTTATAATTCATCAATTTCATATATAAGGAATATGGACTAAATAACTTTTATGGTTTCCATGGCAATTCTCAGTTCTTCATTTGTGGGAACAACAAGTATTTTTACACGGCTGTTATTTGTATTTATCTCCATGATGGTATCAGATGACATACTGTTTTTATTAGAATCCAGTTCAATCCCTAAACATTTGAGTCCCCCGCAGCAAAGCTCTCGTACATCAGCTGAATTTTCTCCAATACCTGCCGTAAATACAATAGCATCAAGTGCTCCCATAGCAGCAAAATAAGCCCCGATATATTTTTTTATACGATAGGTATAGATATCAAGAGCCAGCTTTGCCCTGGTATCACCATTATTTTTCCTTTCAATAACCTCCCGCATATCATTTGATCCACAGATACCTTTAAGGCCACTTTTTTTATTTAAAAGATTATCTATTTCAGCAAGACTCATACCGAGATAGTCTGCAAGATAAAATGGAATAGCAGGATCAACATCACCTGAGCGAGTACCCATGACAAGCCCTTCAAGTGGTGTCATCCCCATTGTTGTATCTATGCTTTTTCCGTTTTTTACAGCAGCCATACTCGCACCATTTCCGAGATGAATAGTGATTATTGAAATATTTTCAGGTAAACTGTCCATATATTCTGCTGCTATATCAGATACATATGCATGAGATGTTCCATGAAACCCATACCTTCTGACTTGTTCCTTTTTGTACAGTTCATAAGGCAGAGCGTATATATAAGCTTTTTCAGGTATTGAGTGATGAAAGGCTGTGTCAAATACAGCTACTTGTATAGAGTCCGGGAATATGGCTGTCGCAACTTCTATTCCTGCAAGATTTGGCGGATTATGAAGAGGTGCAAGGGGTGTATTTTTACTAATAGCTTCAATAACTTTATCAGTTATAACAATTGAGCTTTGAAATGCTTCACCACCATGAACAACCCTGTGACCGACAGCGGCTATTTCTGATTTATTGCGAATTACACCATTCTTATTATTTACAAGAAGAGTTGTTATAAATTTAAGCCCTTCTTTGTGATTTGATACTGAGCATTCAATAATATTAACATTTTTATCACCTTTTTCATCGCAGGTCTTATGAGTCAGTATTCCTTTTTCATCGTAAATCCTCTCCATAAGCCCGGAAGCAATTGCCTGATGTTTTTCCATGTCAAATAATTTATATTTTATAGAAGAGCTGCCACTGTTAATGACTAAAATTTTCATAATTAATCCTTATTCAGTCTGTGCCTGAATTGCTGTAATAGCAACTGTATTAATAATATCAGGGATCAGGCAACCTCTGCTTAAATCATTTACCGGTTTTTTAAGACCCTGAAGAATGGGACCTATTGCAATAGCCTTTGCAGATCTTTGAACAGCTTTGTATGTATTGTTTCCGGTATTAAGATCGGGAAATATAAATATTGTTGCTTTCCCTGCAACCTCACTTTCCGGCATTTTTGTTTTTGCAACGTCAGGATCAATAGCTGCATCATATTGAATCGGACCTTCAATTTTCAAATCAGGATCAATATGTTTTGCTTTTTCTCTTGCTATTCGTACAGCATTTCTTACTAATTCAACATCATCTCCCGTGCCTGAATCACCTGTTGAATAAGAGAGCATGGCAATACGAGGTTCAATATTAAACATTCTTGCTGTTTTTGCTGAACTTAACGCAATTTCCGCTAACTCTTCTGAATCAGGATTTGGATTTATCGCACAATCGCCATATACCAGTACTCTGTCTTTAAGGCACATTAACATAACGCTTGAAACAATTTTGCATCCCGGTTTTGTTTTAATTATCTGAAATGCCGGACGGATAGTAGCGGCTGTTGTATGTATTGATCCTGATACAAGCCCGTCAGCATGCCCATTATACACCATCATAGTACCGAAAAAATTCACGTCAAGAAGGATATCGCTAACTTTATCTTTTGTAACACCTTTGTGTTTTCTAAGTTCATAATACTGCTCTATATATTCATTAAAATATTCTGATTTGCCTGGTTCTATAATATTTACTCCATCCATTTTAAGTCCAAGCTCAATAATTTTTGACTCTATCTGCTTACGATTGCCAAGCAGCGTAATATCTGCAACTTCTCTTCTAAGTAAAATTTCAGCAGCCCGAAGAATTCGGTGTTCTTTTCCTTCTGGAAGAACAATATGCTGCTTGTTTACTCTTGCTGTGGCAAGCAAACTATACTCAAACATTTTTGGTGTTACAGTAATTGAGTAAGAATTGATAATTTTTCCCCCAAGCTGATCCATATCAACATTTTGTTCAAAAACAGCAAGAGCCAGGTTGACTTTTCTATTATCCCCTGGAGTAATAACAGCATGGATTTTATCAATTATTCTTGCGGAAAGGAATGTGTCAGTTTTAACACTTATAATAGGAATGGTTTTTTTCAGCCCTTTGATAAGTTTTAATACAGAAGGAGCCGGTTCAATTCCGCCTGTTAAAACAATTCCGGCAATATAAGGCATGTTAATAGATGATACAGCAGAAAGACAAGCCACAATTATATCTGCTCTGTCTCCGGGTGTAATAATTAAAGAGCCATGATGAATCCGTTCAAGAAAATTATTCAGGTGCATTGCTGCAACAACATAATTGTGAACATGTTGATTGAGTCTTGTTTCACCATAAAGAACTTTTGCATCAAGAATATCTGCTATCTCTTTTATTGTAGGATTTTTCAGCAAATCAATACTTGGTATTGTATAAAATTGTATATCCTGTTCTTTGTATTTTTCACTTAATTTACTGACAATCTCTTTTTTATACTTTGAATTGACTCGGTTTACAAATGTAGCAATCACTTTATTACCTTTTGAGGTAAGAGAATCAATTGATATTTCAATAGAATGAATTATTTCACTAACACTCTTTTTATAAACATTTGCTACCAAAAGAACAGAAGCTCCCAGATTATTTGCAATCTCTGCATTAATATCTAATTCAAAAGAAGAATAAGTACTGCTAAAATCAGTTCCTTCGCACATAATAAAATCATATTTTTCAGCAAGAGGTTCAATTTTTTTCAAAATATCTTCAATCAGCTGGTTGTAATTACTATCAACCATCAATTGACTTACCTCACTAAGAGTATATGCATACATATCCTGATATGGGATATCCAAATTATAAGTTTCTGATATTAACTTGATATCATTATCTTTTTTACCATCATCTGTTTGAGCAGAAATAAATGGTCTGAAAAAACCAACTTTTCCAATATTTCTGAGTAAAAGCTCCATTATACCAAGAGCTACTAATGACTTACCACTTTTTGCTTCAGTTGATGTAATATAAAGTTTTCTGGACATATTACCTCCGAAATTAGTATATTTATTGTAAAAAGAGCTGGTTAATTATAAATTGCGAACTTATTTTTGGGCGAATCCTTAGCTTAGGAATTATTGGTTTCCATCAATTTGTCTGAACAAAGTTTTTCTCTAAAATTTTTTACAAGTGGCATAACAAAAATTTTTTTTGGAGTTGTGGTATATTTTTTATTTTTACGAACAAGCCCTTTGCCTGTTGTCATTCCAAGATACTTCCAGTTAGCAGCTTTATAGCATGTCCCATTATAAAAATTGTCGTCAACAAATGTTTCTAATAGAACCGGAGAATATCCCCATTTTTCATGCCAGTCATGACATATATGTCTGCCAAACTGTCCTAAACTATGGCTGGCAAGATTTTTGACGTTTATCCATGGAAAAATTAAAAACCTTGTATTATTAATAACCCATGATAAATTTGTAAGGCGTTGATTTGCTGTCCATCCAATCCACTTGTCTCTTGTTCCGATAGCTTTAGATGCACCTGCAAACAAAGCACAGCCTAACAATTTTTCATTGCTTTTGATAAAATAGCGTAAAAAAAAACCAAATGGTCTTGTGGTACCAAGATAATGATATCTTGACATATATTCTTCCCACAACTCTTTTGTTTTTTTATCTTTTACCACTTCTATTGTTACTTTTTCAAGGATATGAAAAGAACCTGTTATTTTTTGGCCCGGTTCAGTTTTTTCTGTCCACACAAGAGTTGCTTTTTTATTTATTTTTTTCCGGATCTTTTTTTGTGGGAGCTGAAAGCATCCTCGTGATTCTAACTTTTCTAATAACCGCATGCATGCATCTGTTTTATTACTGCCTGCAGCTGTATACCAACCCATATTTTCACATATTGTTTGAGCCAGTTCCATGCGACTAAGATTTGGGAAAAGTTCTACAGTCTCTCGAATATCTTTTATATCCTGTTGACTAATTTTTCTACCGCTTTGAATCAGACCGTAAGATTCAGATATTTCCATTCTATAATCCTCATTTTTATCTAATCCTCATTTTTATCTAAGCGTTATACTTTTTGTTTTTATATTAAAAATAAAAAACTTTATCCAGCTAAAACCTATGGCTAATAGAACAGTATCGTCTTTACCTGCTTTTTTAAGTATTGAAGCTTTTACTTTATATCTTTTCAAAAAAGTGCTTTTAAATATAAAGTTACGAAATTTGTCTATATTGTATACTGCCATAAAAGCCATTTTACCTTTTGGTCCGTAAGCACCTTCGCTGTTCCATGGATCTTTGTAAAACAAAGACTTAATTTTGCCCCATTTTTCAGTCATTTTGTTATAGGTAAAAGCTTGTTGATCTTCTGCCCATTTACTCAGAGTCAGGCTTTTTTGTTCGTGCTGACCGAGACAAAAATCAGGAGGTCTAAACAGAGATATTATAGTATGATTTGTGTTATCGTTAAAAAGCATACCTTTTTCTATTGGAAAAGTTCTGCATGTATCTGGTCTGTTTATATATACCGAACATCCTTTTTCTGTAAGAAAAGGACATGTTTTTTCATCTGTTTCTGTCATTTTTAACAAAACATCAGGAAAAAAATTATCAGGTCTAAGTAAAATATCTACATATTTATCAAGAAAAACATCAGAAGAAATATTTAAATGGTTCTTAAGTTTTATTACATCATAAGGATAAAGAAATAGATTTAAATTTCTACAACACTTGTTAAAACAGGCAAGCTCTGCATGACAGTGAAAATGAAATTTTTCATTTTCTTTAATTCTTTTGCCCGGAATTTTTATTATCTGGTCTGGAGTAATGGATTTCATAAATATTTATTTTAATTTATCTCTTTTTGCAATTTATCTCTTTTTGCAATTAACATTTGGGCAATTGTTTTTTTGAATTTTTTATTTATATTGTATATCTGTTTAAACTCTTTTTCAAGCTTTGCCATTTCAATGTAAAATTCTGTTCTGTCAAATTTAAAATACTTTTTTTCTTCAGCTGTTTTTGTAAATGCTTCACAGCCCGGACCAAAAACCACACCTTGCGGTCTTTGCAGCTCATGGGCTATACCATGCAATCTGCATATCATAGGTCGGTGGTTATAGATTATGCAAAGTCCGTCTATATTTAAAGGACATATATTTTTTAATCGTTTATTACTACCTGTAAGATTTATCTCTTCAATTGATTTTTCTGCTTTTTTAATTATCTTTTTTTGTTTATTTAAATCAATTTTCAAAAAAGCTGTTATAAGATAATGATATTCTATATTGGTATGGTGAAAAAAAAGTGTATAACAGCAATTGTCTGTACATCCTTTGCATTCAAATCCATAGTATTTACATACTTTATCATAAGCATTATCCATTTTCTCATAAAGCAGCCTAAGTTTTTTTTCAAAGTTTTTCATATTATTATTTTGTTTAAAGCCTGTAGAAAATCAAACAAGAGGAGAAGGGAAAAAAATATCCTCATATAGTTTTAAAGCATATCTGTCTGTAAGACTTGCAATAAAATCACACACAACTCTTTTTGTTTTTATATTGCTATTGTTTGTTGGCAGCTCCATGATTAAGAGTTCTGCTTCAAGTCTGTCTTTGTTTTTAAGAAAATAAACAAACAGTTCGGATAACAGTTTTCTTGCTTTTACAAACTCTTTGTGTACCTGATCTGAGCGGTATACATTGTCATACAAAAAAGATCGCAGATCACTCATTGCTGTATACATCTTATCACTGATATTAATCTGAAAATTATTATCTGCTCCCATACTGTATGCTACTATATCTTTTATCATTGAAGATACTCTTTGTGAATGAGTATTTCCAAGTATGTTAATACATGATTTGGGAACCTGATCTCTTGTAATAACTTTGCTTCTTATGGCATCATCTAAGTCGTGGTTAAGATATGCCATTATATCAGCTATTCTTACAACTCTTCCCTCAAAAGTTACAGGAAGTTTTTCAGGATCATCAGGAATAATTTTACCAAATCCTTTTGAATGTTTTAATATTCCGTCTCTGACTTCATAAGTTAAATTAAGTCCCTCACCATTTTTTTCCAGTATATCAACAACCCTGATGCTCTGTTTTCTATGGGAAAAATTAGTGGAATATATCTCTTTTAAAGCTGTTTCTCCACTATGGCCAAAAGGAGGATGGCCTAAATCATGGGCAAGTGCTATTGCCTCTGTAAGATCTTCATTAAGCCGCAGGGATCTCGCTATGGTTCTTGCTATTTGTGAAACTTCCAGCGTATGTGTAAGCCTTGTGCGGTAATGATCCCCCATGGGAGATAAAAAAACCTGAGTTTTATGCTTTAATCTTCTAAAACTGTTTGAAAAAACAATTCTGTCTTTATCTTTTTGAAATTCTGTTCTTATTTCACAACTGTTTTCAGGTTTAACCCTGCCTTTTGACTCAACGCTCAGGCAACCTGAGGAACAGATGAATTGTTTTTCTGCTTTTTCATATTCTGTACGCAAAGACATTTTAAAATAAATAAAGGCAGACGTGTTATTTTAAAGGCTTGTTTTTTTATACCTTAATTGCACGAATACACTGTTATTCCTTATAATTTAAAAGTAATAATTAAAATTCAACAATAATTCCTACTGACCTTATTCTAATATTGCCTTATAGTAAAAATTATATTATATATAAATTATCAATATATATAAATTATCAATATATATATGTAAAGAAGTATTTATTTGTTTGAAAATGAGGACGTTCTTTTATGAATACACATCATGTGGTTTTTGGAAATACTGTTGATTATATTACAGGTAATACAATAGAAAATACTCATGATGAACAATACAGGCAAAAAATCTCAAAGATTTTGGTTAAACAATGTTTGTATGAAAAAAAACAGATTAAGCGAGGAAAAAAAATTTTGGTTTATGCGGGGAAAAACAAAGCTGTAATTAGCATTGATTTTCTAATATATATTGAAAACCAAATTGCAATGATTATTAAATATGCTCCGGGTTCTCTTGTTACAAGGCATCGTCTGTGTCTCGCATTGTCTCGTATTGTAACAGATTATCAGGTTCCCTTTGCTGTTACTGCTAATGGAAAAGATGCTGATATTTTAGATGGTTTTTCAGGAAAGGTTATAAACAAAGGTATTGAATCTATTCCCCACAGAACTGTTTTAGAAAAAACAGTGAAAGAACATAATTTTCAAAATATAAACGCTAAACGGTTTGAAATGGAATCACGTATTGCATATGCTTATGAAGTAGATGACAGTTGCCCCCTGTGATATATAGACCTTAAGATAAAGATTTTGGGTGCGTTATCGGTTGTCTGCGTATTTACAATACGCATTCCTCTAAAATAAATCTTTGATAATTTAACAATCTTAAGAATTTAATATGATTCATAAAAAATTTATGGAGATTGCCTTGGGAGAAGCGCAGTCAGCACTTTATGCAGGTGAATTTCCTGTGGGTGCTGTTTTGGAATATCAGGGCAGGGTTATTTGTTCAGGTAAAAGATCAGGATCTATAGGAAGTTTTTCAAATGAAATTGATCATGCCGAGATAATTGCTTTAAAACAGTTTTATAATCAGGGTATGAATATTTGCCCTAAAAAAGTAACTCTTTATTGTACGTTAGAGCCTTGCCTTATGTGTTTCGGGGCTATTTTGATAAGTGGTATCGGTAAAATAATTTATGCTTATGAAGATGCTATGGGGGGAGGTACTTTATGCAACTTAGATTTTTTGCCTCCTTTATATAGTAAAAACAAAATCTCAATTGACTCTGGTGTTATGCGTAAACAAAGCCTGAAGCTTTTTTCTGAGTTTTTTTTAAATCCACAAAACACATATCTTCAGGAAACTTATCTAAAAGATTATACATTGAAACAAAGTTTGCTTTAAAAACTTGTAAATGCGTATAACATTTTTGTTTAAAATCATTCTGATTTTTTATACTTTTTCGTGTCATGAAGATGTTAAAAAACTATATATGTAAATTTGTTATTTCATTTATTTATTTACGGAGATATCGATGAATATTAAAGAGATACTTGTTTTGCATCATAGTCATTTTGATTTAGGCTATACTCACAGTCAGCCTATTTTGTGGGAGATGCAAAGAGAATTTATTGATCAGGCATTGGATATGTTAGATAAAACACAAGACTGGCCTGAAATATCTAAGCCAAGATGGACATGTGAAGTTACAGCTCAGGTTATGAAATGGCTTAAGACAGCTAATCTTGAAAAATTTAAAAAATTTAAAAAATATCTTCATGAAAAAAGAATTGGCATATCTGCAATGGAATATTGCGGAACTCCTGGATACAATATTGAACAGTGGTCAAGACTTTTATACAATGCAAAATTTCTTGAAGATCTGTTTGAAATTAAAATAAAAACAGTAAACCAGCATGATGTAAACGGCCTTGCATGGCCAATGGTTGATTTAATGATAGACAGTGGAATCAAGCTTCTTACAATGGCTGTTAATATTCATTTTGGAGGAAATGTAGGTATTCGTCCATCTGTTTTCAGATGGGAAAGTCCATCTGGAAGAGATATTCTGGTAATGAACGGGCAGCAATATACCATGTTTGATCAATTTTTTTATTCATGGGAAGATTCTATAGAAAGAATGGCTGATGGACTAAAAGAGTATATCTGGTTTTTAGAGCAAAAACAGTATAAATATGATTTTGTTTATTTAACAACTACTAATACTGCAGGAGCATGGGACAATTCATCTCCTAATATGGCAGTAGCAAAATTAATCAAAAAATGGAATAATCAAAAAAATGATCCTGTAATCAGATATGTTACACCTGAGCTGCTTTTAGAAAGAATCTTAAAACTACCTGCAGATAAGCATCTTTTATATAAGGGGGACTGGCCGGATTTCTGGTCTTTTGGGGCAGCAAGCTCAGCAAGGGAAACAGCTATTAATTTAGGAACCAAGCCCAGACTTTATATATCTGATTTTCTTCGTGCATCAAGAGA
>DAOWNP010000147.1 GCA_030642545.1 Desulfobacteraceae bacterium
ACTCCGTAAAGAACACACATTCTGGCACGAGCTCTTGAATTACCTGCATTTAAAATAGAGATTTCATTAAGACTTTCTGTTTTTGTGGATAGACTAACTGTAGCTGTAAGTGCTTTTGCAATATCTTTGATATTTACAGTTTTGTGATTTACTCCAATATGAGTGGCATACATTTTACTTTTGCTGTTAAAAGTTTGTACATCAAGCTCTGAATATGGCAGGCTAAATGCGTACACATTTTTTTCCCCAAGAGCTTTAGCACATAATAGCATTACAAGAAAGGAATCTGCACCTCCGCTGAGTCCAACAACAGCAATATCCACGTTTTTTTTAATTTCTTTTGTTATTTTTTGAATAGTATCTTTTATGTTCATTTATATTATTTCCTTTTAAAAATAGATTAAATATAATCAAATGAAGAAAAAACAGATCAAGTATAATTTAAAATAACTATAATATTATTTGACAATAAAGCAAAAACAATATTTTTTTATAAAAAGAATAAAAACAGTTAATATTTTTAAGGATAAATTAAATGATGTTTCAAAATATAGAAGATACAAAAATCCAGCTTGAAAAAGCAGGCTATATCTGTTCCGAATCTATAGCTACTGTTGTTTTTTTGGCAATAGCTACCCAAAAACCGGTTCTTGTGGAAGGACCTGCCGGCGTTGGAAAAACTCAACTTGCAAAAGCAGTATCTCAGGCACTTGGTCATAAACTTATAAGGCTTCAATGTTATGAAGGATTAGATGAAGCAAAAGCACTTTATGAATGGGAATATGCAAAACAGCTTTTATATACCCAGATAATGAAAGATAAATTAAGTGAAATTCTGGCTGGAGCAAGTAATCTTTCAGAAGCTGTGGATCTTATAGCAAATCAGGAGGATGCTTTTTTTTCAGAGAGGTTTATACAGCCCCGACCTTTGCTTGAGGTAATTAGTACAAAGGATACGAGTGTTCTTTTAATTGATGAGGTTGATAAATCTGATCCTGAATTTGAAGCTTTTCTTCTTGAACTTCTTAGTGATTTTCAGATTACAATTCCTGAAATAGGAACAAAAAAAGCTGTAAAAATTCCCATTGTTTTTTTAACTTCGAATAATTATAGAGATATGAGTGATGCTTTAAAAAGAAGATGTCTGCATCTTTTTATAGACTATCCTGACAGGGAACTTGAGTTTGAAATTGTCAGATTAAAGATTCCACAGATAGAAAAAACTCTGATAAAAAAACTGATTAATACAATACATGAAATCCGTTCATTTGATTTAAAGAAAAAACCATGTATTTCAGAAACACTTGACTGGGCACAAGCTCTCGTTGTTCTTCAAATTAGTGAATTATCCCCTGATGTTGTCCGAAAAACACTTAATGTGATCTGTAAATATAAAACAGATACAGACCTAATTTTAGACAACATGGATGTAATATCTAAAAAAGCGGGGTTGTAGTGGTTAAGCTGGTCTTAGATTTTGTTTTCACTCTGCGGGAAGCAGGGTTTAAGATATCTCCGTCTGAAATAATAGATTGTACAAAACAGCTTGAGATAATTAATCTTTTAGATGAACCATGTTTTAAAACTGTACTGCGTGCAAATTTTGTAAAAAATATAAAAAAACAGGATAAATTTAATATTATTTATCATCTTTTTTTCCATGAGATGCGTAATGATGCAAGTATTTCTCAAAGCGTTCCTCTTGCTGAGACAATAGATGCAATTTATGCAGAAATAAAAAAAAAGAATATGAATGATAATGCATTAAATCTTTTACTTGATTTTTTAAAAGGTAATCCTCTTAAATATCTTGAAACTGTCAAAAATATTATTTCTAAGAAAGAAAAAAAGGATGAAGGCAGGTTAATACCTCTCGTTTCCTTGTCTGATATTTTATCTGCAATTAATAATATAAACATGGAAGTAGAACATTTTTTAAAAGTCAGACAATTTGTAATGACATGGAATAACAGAAAAGCAGTAGCCGGTTTTTTTAGCCAAAAACTTAAAAAAGCTGAGATGCTTGCAAATAATCAGCCTTTAAATATTAAAAAAAAATCAGATGAAGTAGTATATGAAAAAAGAATTGACCAGTTAAGTGAAAAATCTTTTTTATCTTTGACTAACAGAGAAGTCAGGCAGATGCAGGAAATTGTGGCACAATTTGTTCGTAAATTAAAAGATACTATTGAAAATCGTCGTAAAAGACAAAAAAAAGGTGTATTAGATCTTAAAAAAACTCTGCGTAATGCTTTACGGTATCAGGGTATTCCTTTTAAAATTATCTACAAAAACAAACCAAAAAATAAAGGCAAAATAGTTGCTCTTTGTGATGTGTCAAATTCAGTCTGGGAAGCATCACGTTTTATGTTGAATATGTTATATTCTTTTCAGGACTGTTTTTCTCAGGTGCGAAGTTTTGTTTTTATATCCAGACTTTGTGAAATTACAAAAACTCTTGAAAAACATGAAATAAACAGAGCTCTTGATGATGTTATTAAAGACTCAAGGATAGATTATAATGAGAAAACCAATTATGGAGCTGTATTTGATTTTTTTTATGATAATCATCTTGATGTATTAAATAAAAAAACAACCCTTATTATTATAGGGGATGGCAGATCAAATTTTTATGATACCAGAGAAGATATTTTTGAAAAATTAAAGGATAAAGTCAAGCGGATTATCTGGTTGAATCCTGAATCAACGATGTTTTGGAAAACCGGAGATAGTTTGATTGAAACCTATAGGAATTATTGTCACAAAGTTTGTGAATGCCAGAATCTTATTCAGTTAGAGGCTTTTATTAAAACCCTCGTTATATAACTGATGTTCTCATTAATTATCATTTTCTATAGCAGATCCCAGGGAACAGCATAGTCATGTTCAGATACTTGAATGATACCTGCACATGGGGCAATGACTAAACCTTTGGAAATGTTAATATGTGAATATCTTTTGCGAAATGCAGAAATTCCTGATGTATCACGACGGGAAGGATTAGTTTTAGCTTTTATTTCAATTGGATAAAGAATTCCATCGTATTCTATAATAATATCAACTTCTGCACCGCTGTACGCTCGCCAGTGGTAAAAATTAGGTGTTGGGGATAAAAAGGTAGCCTGTTTTTTTAATTCGGCTACAACAGCAGTTTCAAAGATAGCTCCCCATAGAGGATGACCACCTATGGTTTTAGGAGTAGATATGGCCTGGGTTGAACATGCAAGACCGGTGTCTGCAATATATCCTTTTGGTTTATTGCTGACTCTTTTTATTAAGTTTCCTGAATATGCAGGAATTTCAAACCATTGAAAAGTAGACTTTAAAATATCAAGCCATCTTCGTGCTGTTTGTGGTGTTAACCCTAATTCTCTTCCAAGTTGACTGTGATTTATTTCCTGAGCTGTTAAAGCTGAAACAAGTTGAAGAAATCTGCCAAATAACTGTAAATCTGATACTTCTGCTAAAAGCCTTACATCTCGTTCAATATAAGTACGCTTGTAAGCAGTAAGAAAATCAGGGATGACTTCAGTGTCAAGGAATTGTGCTTCTGGCAAAAAACCACGCCAGAGCTGTTCGTAGAGAGTTGTTTTATGTGTAAGTAGTGACTGATTTATTGATAGAAATTTATCTGGTGAATCTATCCATCTTGTAATCCATGGTATAATCGAATCATTTTGGCTGATTTCAAGCAGACAAAAACTATTTAGATCCAAAAAAACAGCACGACCTGCAAGACTTTCTGACATGGATTTCATTACACCCCATTGTTGGGAACCTGTAAGAATATATTGCCCGGGTGTGCGTTTAATGTCAATACGTCGCTTTATCGAAGCAATTAGCTCTGGAGCATACTGAATTTCATCAAGAATCAAAGGAATAGGGTGATTGTTTAAAAAAAGTTCAGGATCCTGACGTGCGTTTTCAATATCAATAACAGGATCAAAAACAACAATTTCTGCATTTATACCCAATGTATTTTGAAGCAATGTGCTTTTCCCGACTTGTCTGGCACCACTGACAACAACTACTGGAAATGATTTAGATAGTCTATAAAGTTTGTCTGTTAATATTCTCTTAATATACATGGTGTAATTTTAATGATGGTATCATTAAAAGTCAAGGCTTTACTGTTGAATGCAAACTTAATTTGTCCACGTTCCTAAGATGGTGTGGCGTACAATTTTTTATATTTATTTACTTTTTGTCTGTAATTTTTATAAATTGATTAATATCGTCTTCAATTAAATCAAGACTTTTATTCCAGAATTCCTTTTTTGTAATATCTGTGCCTAAATTATTGAACAGCAGCTCTTCTGTATTCATACATCCTGTATCAATAAGAATTTTATTATATGTTTTTGCAAATTTTTTTCCCTGTTCTTTATATATTTTTAATAAAGCATTGCTAAACAGGTATCCGAAAGTGTATGGGAAATTATAGAAAGAGATATTAGACATATAAAAGTGGAGTTTAGATGCCCAGAACAGAGGGTCATAATCTTCTAATAGTTCCAAATATGCTTCTTTTTGAGCAGAAACCATTATTTCGGTTAATTGATCAGATGTTAATTCCCCATAACTTCTTTTTTCGTAAAAATTACACTCAAATATAAACCGTGAATGAATGTTCATTAACATAAGAACAGCATCAGAGATTTTTTTGTCAAGCATAGCTGCTTTTTCATTATCGGTTTGTGCATTTTTTAATAAATAATTCCCTATTATGGCTTCTCCGAAAGTACTTGCTGTTTCTGCAAGACCCATAGGGTATTTTCTTAAAGAAAGAGGTTCATCTTTTAAAATATAGTTGTGATAAGCATGTCCTAATTCATGAGCCAGTATACTCATAGATGCATAGTTGTCTGTAAATGTCATAAATATACGGGGCTGGTTTTTTTTAGCAAATTGCATGCAATATGCCCCTGCTCTTTTTCCTGAGCAGTTTTCTGATTCTATAAACTTATTGTCTATACACCATTTAACAAAATTACCCATATCATGATTGAAATTTCCATACTCTTTTATAATTATATCCATTGCACAATCGAAATCTATTTTACCTGAAACTATTGGAGCTGAAATATCATACCAGCTTAATTTTTTTACTCCCATGATTTTGGCTTTACTTTTAAAAAAGGGAATAAACATTGATTTTCTTTCAGAAACACTACTCCACATAGCATTAAGACTTTCTCTTTTTAATCTGTTTTTTAATAATGTTTCATCAAGAAAGTGTTTAAATCCTTTTTCTTTATAGAGTGTGAGCCTTGTTCCTGCGATATGATTTAATGCATCTGCACATATATCTTTTACTGTATCCCATGATTTAAGAGAGGCAAAAAACTCATTTTGTCTTATGCTTCTGTTATTTGAATCATATCTGATTTGGCTGACAGATTTTTTTACTATACTCCCTTTTTCCATTAATTCTATTTTGAGTTTTCCGGATATTTTATCATATAATCTGCTCCAGGCATGTATTCCGTCAATGGATAAGTCAGCTGATAGTTTTTCTCGTTTTTCATCCATTAAAAAGTTTGAATGTTTTTTATTTTCATCAATACTAAATTTTATTTTTTTTAAATAGTTGGAATTATTTATAAATGTATTATAAGTCTTTTTTTCACATTTTTTTAATTTTGATAAGATTTTTATTTCTACAGGAGCTGCTTTAATCAATATGCTGCTGAGATTTGCCATTAAAATCATTAGCTTTTCATTTTCGACATCTTTGCTTATTTTATTATTTACATAGCCTGCTATTAATCCGCTTTCCAGTTTAAAATTTTCCAGTTTTTTAAAAAAGTTTTCCCATTTTAAAGCAACTGTTTTTTCCTCGTTTATATCAGGCAGTTTGTCGCATTCATTTGTTAAATTAATAGTTTCATCTTCTATATATTTAAAGGCTTTTTTAAACTCAACTGATTTGATATCAGGAAAGATATTATAGAGATTCCATGACCTTGCATATTTTTCCATCTTTTTGCCCATCTTTTTATCCACTCTTTTTAGTATTATCGCAGTATAACTATAAATTTGCTTTTTATCATTTCATAGTGGTTTCTATGGTTTCTTATTTTCCAATGTACACTACCATGTTTTTTAATTTCCCAGGCAGGTGTTAAAATATTTTTTTTACCACAAAAAAGATCACAGAGATTGTCAAATGCAAATCCTTTATAGTCTCCTTCTGTAACACCTCCTAACCAGTTTCTTTTTTCAGTGCAATCTGTTGACCATGAAAATGGATCTGAAAAGATCAGTCTTGAACCGGATGTTTTTGAGACTCTGTTTATCTCTTTTAAATGATCAAGCGGATTTGGAACTTTATCGAGTACATTTAAAGATGCTGATTGAGAAAAAATATCTTTTTTAAAGGGAAGATATAGTGCATCAGCGACAATAAATTCAATATTTGATAAATCCCAGTTATTTGGAAGAGTTATTTTCTTTTTTATTGTTAATTCACCTTCT
>DAOWNP010000063.1 GCA_030642545.1 Desulfobacteraceae bacterium
AGCCTCTTCCAAAAATTTATCTATAAGAACAGGATGACCAAAAGATTCAACAAACGCAATTTTTGCAAAATTCCTGAGATCCTTTTCATTATACACAATTTTCATTGCTCTGCCGCCAAGCACATAAGAGGGACGCACTATTACAGGATAACCAATAGAAGATGCAATATCCACAGCGAGATCAACAGTTTTTGCCGTACCATTTTCAGGCTGAACAAGACCGAGTTTATTGAGCATCCTTTTAAAAAGCTCACGATCTTCAGCCATATCAATGGCATCTGACTGAGTCCCTAAAATAGAAACACCCGCTTCTGTGAGAGATGCAGCAAGATTTAAAGGAGTTTGTCCTCCAAATTGAACAATCACACCCATGGGCTTTTCCATATCAACTATATTTAACACATCCTCTTTAGTTAAAGGCTCAAAATATAATTTATCAGATGTATCATAATCAGTACTTACTGTTTCAGGATTACTATTTACCATTATACTCTCAATCCCTGCATCTTCCAAAGCAAAAGCTGCATGTACACAACAGTAATCGAACTCTATTCCCTGACCTATACGGTTTGGGCCTCCACCGAGTATCATCACCTTGGCTTTATCTGATACCCTTGCCTCATTTTCCATTTCATATGTAGAATAATAATAAGGAGTAGCAGCCTTAAACTCCGCAGCACAAGTATCAACCAGTTTATAAACAGGAGAAACTCCAAGATCAATTCTATGTGCTCTGATACGATCTTCAGACAAATTTGTTAAATACGCAATCTGATAATCAGAAAAACCATACTCTTTGACTTTTTGTAAAAAATTTTTGCTCAAAAATTTGTTCTTATTTTTTGCAATCTCTTTTTCAAGGAGTACAATGTCCTGCAGTTGATATAAAAACCATGGATCAATTTTTGTTAATTCATATATCTTTTTAATATCCAGCCCATTTAAAAGGGCTGCATGCAGATAAAATATTCTCTTGGAATTAGGTGTTGCAAGTTTTTGTTCAATTTCAGACAAAGAAATTTGTAGAGAAAAATCGTTATTGTCTGCTCCAAATCCGAATCTTCCTGTTTCAAGAGACCTTAATCCCTTTTGCATAGCCTCTTTAAAAGTTCTGCCAATAGACATTGTTTCTCCTACCGACTTCATGGAAGAGGTCAGAACATCTTTGGTTTCAGGAAATTTTTCAAATGCCCATCTCGGAATTTTTACAACACAATAATCTAATGCAGGTTCAAAAGAGGCTAATGTTTCACCTGTAATATCATTTGCTATTTCATCTAAAGTAAAACCTACAGCAAGCTTTGCAGCAATTTTTGCAATTGGAAACCCTGTGGCCTTGGATGCTAAAGCAGAACTTCTGGAAACCCTGGGATTCATTTCAACTACTATCAACTCTCCTGTTTCAGGATTTACAGCAAACTGGACATTAGATCCACCTGTATCTACCCCGATCTCACGCATAATAGCAATTGCAGCATCACGCATTTTCTGATACTCAACATCTGTAAGGGTTTGAGCAGGAGCAACAGTAATACTATCTCCTGTATGCACACCCATAGGATCTATATTTTCTATGGAACAAACTATAACGACATTATCATTATTGTCCCGCATAACCTCAAGTTCATATTCTTTCCATCCCAGAACAGACTCTTCAATCATAACCTGATTAATCATACTTGCATCTAAACCGGATCTTGATAATACCTCAAGCTCTTCAGGATTAAAAGCAACACCTCCGCCTGTTCCTCCGAGTGTAAAACTTGGTCTTACAATAAGCGGATAACCAAGTTTTTCTGCAATCTCTTTTACATCAGACATTTTAGTGGCAATTCCACTCTTTGGAATTCTAAGACCTATTTTTTTCATTGCACTTCTAAAAAGCTCTCTATCTTCAGCCTTATTTATCGATGCTATTGATGCACCAATCATCTCCACATTATATTTCTCTAAAATACCTGTTTTTGCAACTTCAACTGCCGTGTTTAAACCGGTTTGACCTCCAATAGTAGGAAGCAGTGCATCTGGTCTCTCTTTTTCTATTATTTTGGATACTATCTCTGCTGTTACAGGCTCAATATAAGTTCTGTCCGCCATTTCAGGGTCAGTCATAATGGTCGCTGGATTGCTGTTTATCAGAACAATTTCATAACCCTCTTCTCGGAGTGCCTTACACGCCTGAGCACCAGAGTAATCAAATTCACATGCCTGTCCTATTACTATAGGACCTGCACCTATTATCAATATTTTATTTATATCGTTACGTCTTGGCATTATTTTATTTATAAACCTTAATAATAGATATTTTCAGAGCAAAAAAATTTATCTAAAACATTTAATGTTAAAAAAATCACCTCTCCATAAGTTTTACAAAATCAGAAAAAAGATACTCAGCTTCATGTGGACCAGGAGATGCTTCAGGGTGGTATTGAACTGAAAAAGCAGGATATTGTTTATGTTTAAATCCTTCTAACGTGTTATCATTCAAATTCATATGAGTAATTATAACATCTTTTAAATCAAGACTTTTAAGATCAATTGCAAACCCATGATTTTGCGCTGTTATTTCAACTTTTCCAGTAATAAGATTTTTCACCGGCTGATTTGCCCCTCTGTGCCCAAATTTAAGTTTGTAAGTTTTACAGCCTAAAGCAAGGCCCAACAACTGGTTTCCCAAACATATTCCAAATATAGGCTTAAAACCCAAAAGCTTTTTTATAGTCTTGATTGCATACAAGACAGGCTCAGGATCACCGGGCCCGTTTGATAAAAAAATTCCATCTGGATTCATAGCCATTACTGTTTTTGCATCAGTTGATGCAGGAACCACCACAACTTCACAACCAACTTTTACAAGAGATCTTAAAATGTTATATTTAATACCAAAATCAAAAGCAACCACAAGCTTTTTTTTGCCACGGAAATCAAATATATCAGCACCCATATCTTCTACAGGTTTTTCACAAAAGTTACGTATGTTATTATCCCATTTGTAAGCCCTTTTTGTAGTAACTTCAGAAACCAGATCACGACCTGATATTTTCCTACTGTTCTTTACTTTTGCGACAAGAGAAACAGGATCAAGATCTCTCGTAGATATTACAGCTCTCATGGCTCCGGCTAATCTGATATGTCTTGTTAAAGCTCTGGTATCCAAATTTTCTACAGATAGAACATGATTCTCTTTTAAGTATGACTCAAGAGTTTTTGTTGATCTGAAATTACTGGGAAAGCGTTGATTTTCCTTTATTATAAAAGCACTTACCTGAATCTTATCAGATTCAACATCAAAAGGATTTATCCCATAATTCCCCACCAAAGGATAGGTCATAGTTACAAATTGACCACAGTATGAAGGGTCTGTCAAGATCTCCTGATAACCAGTCATACTCGTATTAAAAACAACTTCTCCAAAAACTTCACCTTCTCCTGTAAAGCTTTGACATGGAAATATTCGACCATCTTCTAAGACTAACAATGCTTTCATTATATTTACTTTTTTTGATCTTTGTCTAAAGTTTTATCATAAATTTTTTCTAAAAATACTATTTTTTACCATTAAAGCAAAGGTGTATTAGGCTCAAGATTCCATATTCCGCAAGGACATGCTCCAGCACAAAATCCACACCCTATACACTTTTCTCCGTCTACTATATATTCAAATTCATTATTACCATTATCTTTACGACTGATAGCTGCTTCAGGACATATTGCAACACAAATCCCGCAATCACGGCATGAACCGCATGAAGCACACTGAGAACCACAATGTTTCTCATCCTCAAACTCTCTAATTCTTGGATCATAATATTCTAAAGAGACCCTCTTGATATCTATCATTTCAGAGATATCTTCATCTATACTTCTTCCTTTAAAAATTCTATCAATTGCCTGAGCTGCTTTTCTTCCTGAGCCTATAGAATCTGTAAGAAGTCCTGGTGCAACCATATCACCTATAGCAAAAATCTGTGAATTGGAAGTCTGAAAATTCTCATCCACAACGACAAAACCATTTGATATTTCAATATCTTTGGGAATAAAATCAATATCAGGTACATCTCCTATAGAAATCACCACGGTATCTGCCAAAAGTGTTTTTCCTGATTTTAATATTACACCTTCTTTGGTTATTTCCTGTGTAAAACATGGCCACATAAATTTTGCACCTGCTTTTTCTGCATCTTCTTTTTCTTGACCAAAAGCTGCGGGCTCCTGGACATCTATAAGCGTTATATCAGATGCTCCAAGACGGTATGCCTCTGTAGCCACATCACATCCGACATTTCCAGCTCCAATAATAACAACTTTTTCACCTAATTTTATATCGTCTTTTTTTGCTCTTTTTAAAAAATCTGTGGCTGTTATCATCAACTCTTTTCCAGGAACAGGAATTGTTCTTGGTTTTTGTGCTCCTACTGCCAAAACAAGACAATCAAAATCATCAAGTAATTTTTCAGTGTCCTCTCTTTTTAAAGGATGCTTAAGAGTTACAGAGGACAAAACACTCTTTATTCTTTCTATCTCTTTTGTCAAAACCACATTGGGAATTCTACTTTGAGGGATAAGAGAAGTTATCTTTCCTCCCAGCTCTTCAGACATATCATAGACAACAGGTTCATGTCCCATTTGCCTTAACTGCCATGCAACAGATAAACCGGCCGGACCACCTCCTATTATTGCTATTTTCCTGCCCGATAAAACCGCCGGCAATTCAGGAAGTTCTGCATCAAGACTTGCTTTACCCAGCATTGTTATATCAATTGGAACCATCTTCGATAAGCCGCGTGTACAACCTTTCATACATAAATTAGGACAAAGATAACCGCAAATAGAAGCAGGAAACGGTGAATAGGTAAGAGCCAAATCAACAGCTTCTTTAAAAAGCCCGCGTCTTATAAGACTCCACCTTTCCTGAACAGGAATTCCTGTTGGGCAATAAAACTGGCATGGAGCCATATATTTCTCATTTTCCCATACAGGAACAAATCTTCTTAAATCACCTGTACTAACTACCTCTATATGGCTGTTATCAATGTCTGACAAATCTCCTATCAAACCACCCTTTCCAAGTTCCCTGTCCCATACACTATTTTTAAATGAAGCAATTGATCTTCTTGATACAGCCCTCTTCTCAATTGGTGATTTCGCACAAAGAAGCTGCCATTCTTCCCTGTCTAAAAGTTTATCAAGAAGTTCTATACGATTTATACTGTTTAAATATAAACTAATATTTTTTGTAAACCAACTCCACTCTTCATCAGATATAGAGACAAACTTAGCATCATTTGTACTATAACCTTTGTGATGACCTCTGAAAAAAACTTTCCCTCCCACCATACCAACAAGTGGACGATAACCGAGTACATTTTCAGGAGTTTGAGGTTCTATTCCGCAAACAACAGCAATACCACCTGCCATAAACTCACCAAAATAATCTCCAACAGAACCTAAAACCCAAACCTCAGGAGGTGCAAATCTGGGATTGGATTTTGTCATTGTCATGCCTCTGGAACCTATATTACCAGATATATATACTCTACCCTGAGCCATTCCATTTGCAACACCATTTGCTGCATGACCATGAACTACTATATCTGCTCCGGCATTTAGCCATCCAACATCATCTGATACAGGTCCCATTATTTCAATACTGGTATTGGCAAACCCAAGAGAACCAGTCCTTTGACCAGCCTGCCCAATTATCCTGATCAAGATATTTTCTTTACCTGCTCTCCAAAGCCTTCCACCTATTCCATGCTGCCCACAGGCATCAATTTCAATCTTTCTATATCCCTGTTCTACTGCCCTTTGTATTTTCTCTTCTAAGATCCTGGATCCTATCCGCACATTGTTATTCTTACCCGATATTTTAACAAACTCTTGAATACTCATCTATAAATGTCTCCAAAAAAAGCCCCAAAGACTCTTCTAACGATAACAATCGCTTTTAAACCACATATTTTATTTTTAACTTTTCAGCCGCATAATAATCACTAATACCTAAAGCATCAGACATACCTATTGGAAGAGAAGTCGATCGGCCTAAAGGAGCTACTATTTTTCTGAGCTCTGTATCAAAGCTTAGAAAAACATCAACTACCCGCTGTGCCACATCTTCTGGGTTCAGTCTTCTATATAAACGGGGATCCTGCGATGTAATACCTTTTGGACACAAACCAATATTACAAACATTACATCTGTCTGATTCTGACCCTAAGCAGCCTGCAGCAGCCTGCATAATATATTTACCCACCTGAACACCGCTTGCTCCAAGCATAATAAGAGCAGCCGCATTTGCAGCAAGATTACCATTTTTACCAACTCCTCCACCCGCAAACAGAGGAATCTCATTCTGCATACCAAGAGCAGCAAGATTTAGATATGACTCTCTGATATTACTTGCTATAGGATACCCCATATGATCCATAGAGACATTATAGGCAGCTCCGGTTCCACCGTCTTCTCCATCTATAGACAGCCCTGAAGCATACTGATTACGAGTAAGATTATTTAATACAGCAAGAGCTGTAGATGAACCGGAAATTTTAGGATAAACAGGCACCCTGAAACCCCATGCCATACACATAGACTGAATCATCTTTGCTACTGATTCTTCAATTGAATACTGGGTCTGGTGAGTAGGTGGACTTGGCAGGCTTATACCCTGAGGCACACCTCTTATGGCAGCAATAAGCTTGTTTACCTTGTTCCACATCAAAAGTCCGCCATCGCCTGGCTTTGCCCCCTGTCCATATTTGATTTCAATAGCACATGGGTCAACCTTCATTTCAGGAATAGCATGGATAATTTCATCCCATCCAAAATAACCACTTGCAATCTGGAGAATTACATACTGAAGAAAACGGCTTCTTAAAAGACGCGGGGGACAGCCTCCTTCTCCTGTACATATCCTTACAGGCATATTCATCTCTTCATTCAAATATGCGACTCCCATCTGTAGTCCCTCCCACATATTGGGAGACAAAGCACCAAAAGACATACCACCTATAATAAGTGGATATATTTCTCTTACCGGAGGAATCCACCCCTTGTTCTTTAAATGTTCTATCGTTTTTTCAGGAGAAAGAACCCGTCCAAGAAGTGTTTTCAGTTCAAACTCATGTCTTCCGGCATCTAATGCAGGATCCGTAAGCATGGAAATCCTGATAAACTTTATTTCATCTAAAAGACCGCCTTTGCTATTTCTACGCCCTCCCCGCTTTTTCGGTTGACCATCTCTGTTAATATGAAACTTCACCTTATCAGTTTCTTCATTCTTAAATGGGATAATAGAGTCATTAGGACAAACCAGAGAACACATTCCACACCCTATACAAGCAAAAACCGGATCTGTTTTTTGACGAATCCCGTGAAACACCTTAAAATTATTAGATGAGGACTTATCAGGCTCTAATGAAGTCTCCACAATACGCTTGCGGAATACACCTAACTCAATAGCATTCACAGGGCAGACAGCACAACACTTTCCACAAAGAGTACACTTATCTTTATCCCACTGAATCTGCCACAACAGGTCTTTTATACTTAATGTGGAAGGGGCAATTTTTGTGTTTGTTGACATACAATAACCTCCTGACGTTCAGGACCTACTATAACAGTATCCATATGCATCGGTTGAAAATCTTTACTCTTATCACGGTCAGGAATAACAGCATCAAGACCACACATTTCTGAAGAAAAAACAAACATACCCGGTTTTCCGCCAACCACACCAGGACGAAGCTTCTTTCGATCCTGAACCATAAACAGAGAATGATCAGGTAAAGAACCAATCACACAGTTTGGCCCATCTATTATCAATTTTCTACAGGATATTTTTATCTGTTTAAGAAAATGACTATCCGGATGATTCTCAAGCAAATCATTATTCAAAGGAGTTATTATATGCTTATAAGCTTCAATCCCCAACCCAAGCTCTAACATAGTGTAATGCAAAATATGAGTAAATACCTCAGAATCAGACTGATACCCTGCATATCCCTTGCAATCCCTGGATTGCAAAAAGTCTTTTATAGGAATAAATGCTGTATTCTCTCCATTTGTCATGGTTGAAAAGCCCTGTATAAAAAAAGGATGACAAGCATACAGGTTAATAGCATAATTTGTATTCTGCCTGCCCTGAGCCATCACCACGCGGGCTTTTAATTCATCCCTTGCTATATCAAGGTATTCTCCAACTGTTTTCGGATCACCAAGCTCTTTTATCATAATAACATCAGGCCAGAATGAAAAAACTATCATATCCTGCTCTTTTTCACCCATCTTCCTTAATCTGAGACGAATATTCATCAATTTGTCTTCAATTTCCCGCAGGGATTTATCCTCCCAGTCTTTAGGATATTCATATGCTTTTATAATATAAAAATCCCGGTTAGGTATCCCTTTTGGTGCTTTTTTAGGTACTCTTATACTAATTTTGTACTTGGTCATAAAACCTATCTTCATTAAATAGGTATCCAGACGTTTTAGTCCTTTTTCAGTAAAAATACCTGATAAAATCGGAACATCTTTCAAATTTTCAAATGGTCCGCCCAGATCACGTAAAAACAACCCAACTCCAGACCCATCATGTCCTTCCCGCATAACATCTAATGCATCTATTGCAATCATAGGCGAACGCGGCTCGGTGCTTGTAAATGCAAACAAACGGCACATTTCGTTTTTTCTCCTAATCTACCTGTCTAACAGCCATGCCCTGACAGACACAACAAAAAAATGAAAGAAAACTCAACCAAAACATTACTTTCATATAAAAAATAAACAAAATTTCAAAAAAAATATAATTGATTTAATATATTAAATCAATCTATCAGTTAAACGTTTTTATTAACAATCTTTATATATATTGTAAAGAAAAATAAATTATAATACTTTGACCTGAATCTTCCCGATCACTACTTACACATTTTTAACTACTTGATATTATTTAATGTTATTTTTTTAGTGTAGTAACAATTGAGACTATTAAGCTTTTTAAGGGTCTCATTCGACCATCAAAAATGGTGAAAGATATGTTTTAAAAACAGAAGTTTGAGATAATTACAAATGATTTATCAAGAATAAAGATTTGACCACTCTCTTCATAAATAGCGGTTTCCAAGAATCACAGTCTGCTTTAGAAGCTCATGTTAAGAAAAGAAATTCAAAAACAGTACATTTTTTTGAACAAGTGATATAGGCCATCAGGATAAATCAAGAAATGGATTGGTAATTGTCAAATAATTGATTACCTGTCCATGTTGCATGTCTTCACTGTACAATATCGTACAATCTGATTGTAACGCTGCGGTAACAATTAAAGAATCATACAAGGAATATTGCCATCGTTCTTTTATTTGCAATGCGTAAGAGTAGAATTCGATACTGGGAAAAATTTCACATAGTGGTGCAAGTACATCATTTAAATATATTTTACAATCTTTCATAGACAACGGCGTTTTGAATTTACGAGTTACCACGTTAAAAAATTCCTGCACAACTTGATAACTAATACATCCATGACCTGTCAGTGCATTACGTATAAGATTTTGAGCAACATATTGTTTATTTGAAAAATTTGGATCAAAGGAATAAACAAATACGTTGGTATCTAAAAAATATTTATCGTTCATTCATTTCATCTCGTGTAAATTGTTGGCCAGGATTAGCATAGCTTAGAGAATTCATTAGGGTTTCATAGTCAGAGGCTTTCAAATCTGTGCTAACATAACGACTTAACCACTGTCGAAATTGTGCATTCAATGTTGTATGCTCACGCTGTGCTTTTTTTCTGGCTTTACCAATTAGATTTGTTTCTGCACTAAGGGTAATATTTTTCAGCATAATAATCTCCTGATTTGTTTTATTAATTAAAACAGTGTACACTATAATAGTGTATATATCAAGAAAAACATTGTTCTAACAAAAAAATCGCATAAGTCTAAATGTTGTGGTTTTTTAGTATAACAGTTTAAATTTATAGAAGAT
>DAOWNP010000192.1 GCA_030642545.1 Desulfobacteraceae bacterium
GCTGTTGGTCAGTCCTCTATTATTGCTGATCGTGTTGGTCTTAAACTTTTTGATTATCATGTAACTGAATCAGGTTTTGCAGCAGATATTGGCTTTGAAAAATTCTGGAATGTAAAGTGTCGTGCCAGTGGTTTAAAACCTCATGTTTCTGTTTTAACAACAACAGTTCGTGCTTTAAAAATGCATGGTGGCGGGCCAAAAGTTGTTCCTGGAAAAGCTCTTGCTGAAGAATACACAAAAGAAAACCTTGAACTGGTAGAAAAAGGTCTGCCAAACATGGTTCACATGATCAATATTATACGTAAAGCTGGTATTAATCCTGTTGTATGTATAAACAGATTTTATACAGATACAGATGCAGAGTGTGCTGTAATAAGAAAAGCAGCAGAAGCTGCTGGTGCCCGCTGTGCTGAGTCCAAACATTGGGAACTCGGTGGTGATGGAGCATTAGAGATTGCTGATGCTGTTATTGATGCATGTGAAGAAGAAAATGATTTCAAATTTCTGTATCCACTAAAAATGAAACTGCGTGATCGAGTTGAAGTTATTGCAAAAGAAGTTTATGGTGCAGACGGCGTATCATGGAGTCCTGAAGCTGAATCTAAAGCTAAAATGCTTGAAGCTGATTCAAAATATGATGATTTTTCAACAATGATGGTTAAAACTCATTTAAGTTTATCTCATGAACCAACAATAAAGGGAGTTCCAAAAGGATGGACACTACCTATAAGAGATATTCTTATCTATTCTGGAGCAAAATTTCTGTGTCCATGTGCAGGTACTATCAGTCTTATGCCTGGAACAGGTTCAAACCCGGCTTTCAGAAGAATTGATGTTGATACTGAAACTGGTAAAGTAAGTGGTTTATTTTAGATAAATTTTATTGCAAAATAGAATAAAACATAGTTTTTTTTTAGATAATAATATTAATAAGGAAGGAAACTTTATAACTTCAAAAACAAAACTTGTATTTTGTAAGTTATTTTGTTCTCTTTCTTAAAGAAAAGCGATATAAAATATAGCCAAAAATTTTTATCTAAAAAGTTATAAAATAAAACAGGGAATCTATTATGACTCCCTGTTTTTCTCTTTAAAAAAGTAGGAATATAGACCATCACATAATTCATTTCACTATGTTATATCGGTTGGAGATATACCACTTAATATAATCTCCAACCAAATATTCTTGCGAAATTAATTATGTAACAATCTATATAAGGAAATCTTATGCGTTTTTTACTTGTTAATCCATTTTATCCCATTTCAGAAACACCATCTCCCCCATTGGGACTTGCTTTTTTAGCAGCTGTCCTTGAAAAAGCCGGTGTAGAAGTTAAAATTGTCGATTATGTTGTTCACCCTTACAGCAAAAAAGCTCTTCAGGCAGAAATAGAAAGTTTTAAACCACAAATAGTTGGGGCCACAGCTGTTACTATGACCTTTTATAATGCTGAAGAAGTAATAAAAGATGTTAAAAGTATAAATCCTGATATTTTTACTGTAATAGGTGGTCCGCATACAACATTTTATGCAGAAGAAACATTAAACATTCTTCCTGAGCTTGATTTTGTTATACTTGGAGAAGGTGAGACATCAATTGTTAAACTGGCACAAACAATTGATGATAAAAAAATTGACTTTGAAAATATAAAAGGCATTGTTTACCGTAAAAATGGTACATTAAAAAGAGTAGAGCCTGACCTGTATTCTGTAAAAGTAAATGAACTTCCTGTTCCATCCAGACATTTAATACCTCTTGCAAGATACAGAGCACTACACATGCCTGTAAGTATGACAACAAGCCGCGGATGTCCATTCCAGTGCATTTTTTGTGTGGGCAGAAAAATGGTTGGAGCAAAAGTCAGGTACAATGATCCTGTTAAGATTGTCGATGAATTAGAATATCTTAGCACACTTAATTTTCACCAGATAAATATTGCTGATGATCTTTTTACAGCAAACAAAAAACAGTGCCTGGCTGTTTGTAATGAAATATTAAAACGCAAACTTAAAGTTCAATGGTCTTCTTTTGCACGGGTTGACACGGTCTCTTTAGAAGTTTTAAAAAAAATGAAAGCAGCAGGATGCACAGCTATTAGTTTTGGTGTTGAAACAGGTAACCCTGAAATATTAAAAACTATTAAAAAAGGAATCACACTTGATCAGGTAGTTAAAGCTGCTAAAATGTGTGTTAAAGCAGAAATTCTTCCACATGCATCTTTTATATTAGGTCTTCCAGGTGAAACCCCAAAAACTCTGCAAGATACCCATGAATTTGGTGAAATGTTAAAAGAGATAGGTGTTTCTTACGGATACCACTTGTTAGCACCATTTCCTGGTACAGCTGTAAGAGATGATCATGAAAAATATGGGATTAAAATACTTTCCAATGACTGGTCAGAATACCACGCAAACAAAGCTATTGTGGAAACTGAGGCTGTTTCTTATAAGGTTTTGGACAAAATTGCAAAAAAATGGGCAGATGAAATGGATGCATGGCTTGGTAAAATAGGAAGAGATATAGAAAAAGGGACAGCCTCCGAAGAAGATGCCTGGCAGCTTATAAATCTTGAGTATACAGTAATTAATTATGATATCATGATGAAAAAGGGTATTGAAAAAGACGGGATTTGGGAAAACTCTGACTCTGACAAAACAGATAAAGATGAACTTATGACACTTGCAGGTAAAGTATGCAAATACACTGATTATAAGCAGCAAAAAGTATTTGAATCTTTAAACCATGCACATAACAATGAAAATATTCTCTGTTTAAGAGAAAATGGCAATATAGTTTGGAAATGGGCAGATTATTTATAAAATATAAAACCCGATATTTTATCCACGTTTCTAACTATTTTTCAGTAGTGTCCGGTTAGAATTTTGCATAAGGGAAGTTTATTTGTTTTGTTTTCTGCAATTTCCTAACCGGACACTACTGACTATTTTTACTCTGTGTTTTTATATTCAGTAGAGATAAGATATGCCTTGTCTCTACTGAATATTTCACATAATATCCTTAATTTATAAAAAACAATGAAACCCATAAAACTTAATCTTGAAAAACATTGTATAGAAACCGAGACAAAACGTATTTATAACAGACTGATATCTAATTATTTTAAAGCAACAGACAATATTCACCTTGAGAAACAGATTGACTTTTTGCATAAAGCATTAACAAATCTTGATTTTACAACCCTGCGGGGACAATTCTCACAACTTTCTAAAAACGATGAAAATTCTGTTACTTATGAAACAGATAACAGCAATAAGATAATAATTAAAGTTGACGGTATCACTCTGTTTACAAAACAAATTTAAAAAACTGAATTTATAAAACATCCCCCGGCACTTTGCTCTTCAGAGCCACCTGATACAGCTCCTAAATCAGCAGGGCTAATCGGTCTGTATAAATTTCTGGGAACCATCTCTATATTAAAGTTTACTGGAAAATTATTAGGGCCTTTAATTGTCACAGAAACTCTTATTTTTGCCAGATTTTCAGAACCATCAGCAATTGTCCAGGCAGTTCCATCTGTCCTAAAATATGAAAAGAGATCCTCTCCTCCTGCATTTGCAACAACATTATCTGTAAAAACATAAGCTCTGTTTACAGCTACATCAACTATTTCTAAATTACTGTTAGATATTTGAAATCTTTCTGTAACAACTGCCCTGTTCATTAAAAATTCAACAGTAACTGATGTATCATCTGCCTGTGTAATTGCAGAAATATTAATAAACGTTTTTTTCATCCTCTCTAATACCAGTTGACTCTTCTGGGAAAGAGCATATGCATCTTTTGAAAAAAGAAATACCCGTGCTGCTTGAGTAAGGCCATACCCTGCCATTATTGCCAAAATACCGACAAGCACTAATGTAACTATAACTTCAATTAACGTAAAACCGTTTTTTTTTTTTAATTTTCCCATAATAGTGACTATTTTATTTATAATTTTATAAATACTTAGGAACATGGATGAAATAACTCTGTATCTTTCCTAACTCACACTTTTAAAAAAAAGGGCACTGTTTCTGGCCTTTGTTGTATTATCAATTACTGTAACTTTAAGAATATCACGACCTGTACTATAACCTGATGATGTAGGCTCATTATGACTTCCATCAAAATCATTAAAAGAATTAAACTCTATGCTATACTCTGAACCAGTATATTCAGCAGCAATCCTGGCATGCAGACTATCAAGCACATCTGTCTCAGTAAGCATAGCAAAATAATCAGAATTAATACCCTCCATTACCCTATCTATTCTATTAATATTTTGGATGTTTCTTGCAGGTTTCATACTTTTATTTAAACCAGTTCCTATTAAAGAAATCATAAAAGATCCTAATATAGCCGCTATAACAATTGATACAATAACCTCTATTAATGTAAAACCGCAGTTTTTTTTATTAATAATACTTTTACTCATTCTATATACCCCGTATATGGTTCAATAGTTATATTCCCAATATTTCCGGTTGTTGATATAATTCTATTTGCCAGTGGATTTGATTCTGCTTTATGGGAGATACTATAGGGTACGCCCCATGAGTCAAAAGAGATATAACCCGTATAATTTATTGAGTCAGGCTTGGGTAAATCCACTGCAATTTCATCAGGAAATTTATAATCATTCTGAGATGTGTCATACATATACAATTTATATGTGGAACCTTGAAACTGTATTCCCCATGTTAAATTAGAATTTAATGCTCTCATCTGAGAATATCTAAGATGAGATTTCAACTTTTCTATCTCAACAATATTTTCAACACTATCTATGCTTTGTCCTGAATCTCTCATCAAAATAAATGCTGATAATATACCAATAATAAGCAATACCACTATTACTTCAATAAGTGTAAATCCATTATTATTTGAAAAAAAAGAGGATTTAATAAATATCTTCTTATTGTTCATGAAACTTCCTTATTATAATAAAAACTATTAACATTTTCTTGAATTATCAAATAAAATTTGATACTGAATAATCAATATTTTTTTATATTACCTGTATTACTTCAGTAGTGTCTAATTAAAATCTTGAGAGAGGGAAGTTTACTTGTTTTTGTAGCGTATGGAATAAATTTCGTAGAATTCACTTAGTGCAGCACAGCCAAAAAATTGCAATTGTTTGAGCGAGGCACGAGCGAGTTTTGCAATTTTGGCGAAGCA
>DAOWNP010000166.1 GCA_030642545.1 Desulfobacteraceae bacterium
TGCTTGAGAGAGGTGGTAACTTTGTTTGTAAAATTTTTCAGGGAGAAGATTTTGAAGAATTTTATAAAAAAGTTGGATTACTTTTTAAACAGAAAAAAATATTTAAACCTAAGAGTACACGTAAATCAAGCAGAGAAATATATGTTGTTGGATTGGGAAAAAAATAGGAGGGAATATGTCCGGACATAGTAAATGGTCAACTATTAAACATAAAAAAGGGATTCAGGACGCAAAACGTGGTAAGGTTTTTACAAAGCTGATAAAAGAGATAACAGTTGCAGCTAAAATAGGAGGCGGTGACCCGACTGCAAATCCACGATTAAGAACAGCTATATTAACTGCAAAAGGGGAAAACCTTCCTAAAGATAAAGTAGAAAGAGCTATAAAAAAAGGAACAGGGGGGCTTGAAGGGGTTAATTATGAAGATATTGTATACGAAGGATACGGTCCTGGAGGAGCAGCTGTTTTAATTGAATCACTTACAGATAACAAAAACAGAGCAGTAGCTGATATAAGGCATATTTTCAGTAAATGTGCAGGAAATCTTGGTGAAAATGGATGTGTTGGCTGGATGTTTGATAAAAAAGGATTGATCGTTATAAATAAGCAGGATGCTGATGAAGAAGTTCTTATGGAAATAGCAATTGATGCTGGTGCTGAAGATGTTAAAGAAGAAGATGATGTTTTTGAGGTTATTACAGAACCTGTCGATTTTGAAACTGTAAAATCAGCTATAGAAACAGCCGGGGTTTCATATATTTTAGCAGAAATAACTATGCTGCCTCAGACAATGGCAGATTTAAAAGGCAAAGAAGCTGAACAAATGGTAAGGTTAATGGATATGTTAGATGATTGTGAAGATGTTCAAAAGGTGTATACAAACGCAGATATTCCCGATGATATATAGAAAATTTTGTAGAAAAACTCTCTTTCAATCTTTTTTTAAACAAAAATTTAAAACAATTAGTTCTTGGTGTTATGTTTTTTAAAAAAAAATATAACACTAAATAATTAATTTCCTTCAGACATTAATTGTCAAAAAATGTACAAATTTTGTAAGTTATTTACACTATGTTCTTTGTGAAATACAGCATATCTGTTGAACCCATACACTTAGATTTTAACAAATTTCAGAAAATTGATATAAACAGGTATTTTTTTGGCGAATTATACTGAAAATTGATATCTTTCTATATTAAAATGTGTATAATGTAAATATATAGTATCTAAAAAGATACGTTACCGTAAATATTTTTTATATAAATTATTAGTCTGTTTTTTTTAAAAATGTATGTATTATTTTTTGCTGATTAAATTTATATAAAAGTAGCAAAAAATCAATCAAATCAACTTTATTTTATAAGTTTTTCAAAAGAAATATTTTCTATTGGCTTAATATTTGCGTGTTTTTAATTTGAGTTTGTTTATGTATTTGACAAACTAATGTTAAACTTGTTGAATTTTTTTTTGAAATTAATATTGATCATTGTTATCTTTGAAGTTAGATTAATAGTTTACTATGTTTAATTGTTATTAGGAACGTTTTTATTAATTTAAAGAGAGCTTAAGCAGATGTTATATAGAGCTTTCTTATAATCTCCCATCTAAAATTTTTCTTATGAATAAATTTAAAAAAGATAAAATCAGTTTATTTGTAATTATTTGTTTTTGCCTGTTTTGTTCTGGATGTTCGAGTGTTTATAGTTTTAATAAAAAAAGTCAAAAAGATTCTTCATTGAATAGTCAGACTTTACAAACTAAAGACACAATTAAACCTCTTAAAAAAAAATCTTTGTCAGATAATGGACATCCTGTGTGTGAAAAAAGTGAAGACACCCAATATTTATTGGATATTAAAGAAGGTAGTGACAAAAACTCTTTTGATAAAATACAACTGCTTTTTGATGAAGCACTGGTATTTTGTAATGAATCTCAAAAACAGTGGGAAGCCGGTGAAATAGAAAATGCACTTATAGCTCTTGACCAGGCTTATGCTTTAATTCTTGAAGTGTCAGATAATGATATTCCAAAAATTATGCAGCAGAAAGAAAATTTAAGATTGCTGATTTCAAAGCGTGTTATTGAAATTCATGCTTCGAGATATATTAAGGTAAAAGGACAGCATAATGCTATTCCAATACATATAAACAAGTATGTTCAAAAAGAGATAGACCGCTTTACCAAAGGCAATGAGAGACTGTTTTTTAAAAGATCCCTTCAGCGGTCAGGTAAATACAGATCATTTATTGTTGAAGAATTAAGAAAAGCAGGTCTTCCTGAAAATCTGTCATGGCTTCCTTTAATTGAAAGTGGATTTAAAACAAAAGCACTTTCAAAGGCAAGGGCTCTTGGTCTCTGGCAATTTATTCCGTCAACAGGATATGCCTTTGGATTAAAAAGGGATATGTATGTAGATGAAAGATTAGACCCCTTTAAGTCAACTATAGCTGCTATTTCCTATTTAAAGGAACTGCATAAAATATTTGGAGACTGGTCAACTGTACTTGCTGCATATAATTGTGGAGAAGGAAGGATTCTCAGGATTATAAGGGGTCAGAAAATAAATTATCTTGATAATTTTTGGGATCTTTATGAAAAACTCCCTTTTGAAACAGCTCGTTATGTCCCAAGATTTATTGCAACTCTTCATATTATTAATAATATGGAAAAATATGGTTTTGATTCTGTAACAATAGATAATCCTTTAGAATATCAAGTTGTTGAAATTTCAAAACAGTTACATATTAATGATATAGCTTCAAAACTTTGTGTTTTATCAAAAATCCTGGTTGACCTTAATCCTGAGTTGAGATATAAAATTCTTCCAGATGAAAAATACTTATTTAAAGTGCCTGTTAATAAAAAAGCCAATCTAATTGCTGTAGTAGATACAATACCTGTTACAGTACTTAAAAGACGCAGCTTTATTTATCACAGAGTAAGAAAAGGGGATTCTCTTTCTACAATTGCAAGGCGTTATAGAGTGAGTACAAGAAGTATTATCCGGTTAAATAATATTTCAAGAAGAAGTTATATTATTGCTGGTAAATTATTAAAAATTCCACAAAAGGGTTGTTTATTAAGTAAACGCACAGTTAAAAAAGGTATACCAAAAAAGAGTTCGGATAAAAAGGTTATTTCACAGCATACTGTAAAAAGAGGAGATTCTTTATGGAGTCTTGCTGTGAGCTATGGTACAACAACTCAAAAAATTAAAAGAACCAATAATTTAAATTCATCCAATTTAATAATTGGTCAAAAACTGATGATACCTAAATATGCTGTTAGTGTTTCTGAAAAGCAGGTTAAAAATAAAAAAGTATATTTTGTAAAAAGAGGGGACAATCCTTTTACCATTGCAAAAAATCATAATCTCTCTTTAAAACATTTTTTGCGGGCTAATAGTTTGACATCAAGAAGTAAGATTTTCCCTGGTCAGCAAGTATATTTATATTAGGATCAAGAACGAAAAGTAGTTATTTAAATAAAATATTTACACCCCCGTAGCTCAGTGGATAGAGCATTGGATTCCTAATCCATGTGCGTGAGTTCAATTCTCGCCGGGGGTATTTTCTTAAATACCAAAAAAATATTACATTAGAGTTTTTTAAAATTTATCCACGTTCTTTGCAATTTATATTTTTATTGCTGAGCGTACTTCCTCCATAGTTACTGTTGCCACAGACCTTGCTTTTTTGTTACCTGCTTTTATAATATCATATACAAGATCAGGCTGTTGTTCATAATAGGCTCTTTTTTCCTTAACAGGCAAAAGAAAATTTTCAAGATTTTTTGACATCTTTTTTTTACAATCAACACACCCTATTGCTCCGGCACGACAATCCATATTAATCTGTGCAATCTCCTCTTTATCTGAATAAAGAGTATGAAAAGTAAAAACATTGCATATTTCAGGATTTCCAGGATCAGTTTTCTTTATCCGGTCAGGATCAGTTATCATTCTTGCTGCTTTTGTTTTTATATCTTTTGGATTATCTGACAGATATATTGCATTATCATAACTTTTACTCATTTTACGCCGGTCAATACCTAAAATTTTGGATGTTTTTGTCAAAACAGCTTCAGGTTCAGGAAAAATTCTGGTATAAATATGATTAAAACGCCTTGCAATCTCTCTTGTAATTTCCACATGGGGAACCTGATCTATTCCTACCGGAACAGCATCTGCTTTATAGATAATTATATCTGCAGCCTGAAGGACAGGATATCCTAAAAAACCAAAGGTTGAAAGGTCTTTGTTTTTTATCTGGAGTATCTGGTCTTTATAAGTAGGATTTCTTTCAAGCCATGGTACAGGGGTTATCATAGAAAGAATCAAAAAAAGTTCAGCATGTTCTTTTATTTTTGACTGAACAAAAAGAGTATTTTTTTCAGGATCTAAGCCTGCACTTAACCAGTCAAGCATCATATTAAATACATTATCTGAAATAGATTCTGTATTTTCATAATTTGTTGTTAAAGCATGCCAGTCAGCTATAAAAAAAAAACACTCATACTGATCTTGCATATCTATCCAATTTGACAAAGCCCCGTGTAAATTCCCAAGATGAAGAAGCCCTGTAGGACGCATTCCACTTAATATTCGTTTTTTTGAAACCATTTTATTGTTTCTCCTAATTTAAAATCATTTTACAAAAAGCAATTATCACATACAATTTTGTTTTTCAACTCACTTCCTTAATAAAAATCTTGCGATATAATAAAATATTCTATAATAAAAATCAGAACTAAGAATCATTTTTTTTATATTATAATTTCGGAGTCAATTTAATGGGAATACTATCCTCATCTGTTTCAATAACCAGATATAATGTTAAAGACAAACTGACAGAACCTGTTATGGAAAATATTTATAACGGCCTTAGAAAAAATATAATAGAGGATATAGATAAAGAGTCTGCTGACAAATCAATAGGCTGGACATCTTTTGAAAATCCTTATGTCCCGAGTTTTGAAGGCTCATCGTTTGTTTTTGGCAATTATTTTATTTTTTCTTTAAGAATTGATAAGAAAAGTGTACCTGTAAAACTTATTAATAAATTTCTTTCACACGAAACAGAAAAACGATTAAAAGATACTGATCGTAAATTTTTATCAAGAAATGAAAAAAAAATAATAAGAGATGAAGTGGTTGATCTTTTATACCGAAGAATTCCTGCAGTTCCAAACATATATGATATAATCTGGAATTATGAACAAAATTCTATCTGGTTTTTTTCAAATCTTAAAGCTGCAAACGAAGAGTTGGAAACTCTTTTTGCCAAATCATTTAATTTAACGCTAATAAGACTTTTTCCCTATACAGATACATATTTTATAAAAGATCTTTCAGATACTGAAAAAGATCTGTTAACAAACCTTTCACCAACAAAATTTTCGGAGTAATTAATGCTTGATATTGCTGTTGCTTATAACAGATACAAATTTTTAGGACATGAATTTTTAACATGGCTTTGGTATTTAATAGAAAATGATAAAAGCAAATTGACCAATGAAAAAAATGAGGTTATAAGCTTAAATATTGGAAATAAAGTCATTCTTGACAACAAAACAAACAACAATGTAGAAAATATTGTTATTAAAGGTGATGAACCTGGGTTTGAAGAGGGTATAGTAGCATTAAAAAAAGGAGGAGTTGTAACAGAAATAGATTTTTTATTTCAGGAAGGAGATTTTCAGTGGAAATTTATCATAAAAGGTGAAAGTCTCAGTGTAAGCAGTTTTAAAACACCTGAAACAGGAAATATAGAAAAAA
>DAOWNP010000246.1 GCA_030642545.1 Desulfobacteraceae bacterium
AAAGCTTGTTTTAGATTCCTACAAATTTCAGATAAAAGAGAAAAATATAGAAGTTAATGTAGATACACTTGCCCCTGCATATTGTGATTCTATTCAGATAAATCAGGTTTTATCAAATCTAATAGATAATGCCATAAAATATCTTGATCCTGAAAGAGCTGGGAAAATAGATGTTTTTGCATCAAAAGAAAAAAACTTTACTACATACAGCATAAAAGACAATGGCATAGGGATTTCTGGTAACTATGCTGAAAAAATATTTGAGATATTTTATCGTATAGACTCTGAAAGAAACAAAGGAGAAGGTTTGGGACTCTCTATAATAACAAAGATTCTGGGGAGAGTTGGCGGCAGAATATGGCTTGAGAAAACTCGTGATGCTGGAGCACTATTTAGTTTTTCACTTCCAAATAAGCTTGGTCGATTAAATTAATATTATATTGATATTATAAGGAGACAGGTTGTGCATAAAAACATAGAGATACTAATAGCAGAAGATGACGATGGTCATGCACTGTTAATTAAAAAAAATCTTAAACGTGCTGGTGTAATAAATAAAATCAGAAGATTTAAAGATGGTCAGGAAATTTTAGATTTTCTTTTTAAAAACAGAAAAAATATTGGTGAAAAAGATGAATCCTCATATATTCTTTTGCTTGATATAAATATGCCAAAAAAAAATGGAGTGGATGTATTAAAACAGATAAAAAAAGATGAAAAGTTTAAAAAACTTCCTGTAATAATGCTTACAACCACAGATAATCCTGTTGAAATAGATGAATGTTACAAGCTTGGATGTAATAACTATATTGCAAAACCAGTGGATTACGACAAATTTATTGGAACCATAAATAAACTTGGGCTTTTTTTAATGATTGTAAAAACACCTAATGTTTAAGTTTTTTTTTACTATAATCAAAAAATAGACCATATATATTATGAAACAAAATAATATTAAACCAAAGATACTTGTTGTAGAAGACAATGAAGGATTAAGCAAAATAATATCAAAAACATTAAATCGTGCAGGTTTTGATACAGATATAAGCAATTGCGGAATGGATGCAGTTTCAATGGCAATAAAAACCAGCCCATGGCTTATGCTTTTAGATTATATGCTACCAGATATTTCAGGTGCTGATGTAATTAAGAAAATCAATGAAAAAGGGATATATATCCCTTTTTTGGTTATGACTGGTCATGGTAATGAAAAAATAGCCATTGATTTTTTAAAACTTGGAGCAAAAGATTATCTTATAAAAGATACAGGGTTTTTAGATTTTTTACCTGCTGTAGTCAAAAACGTGGAAGAGAGGCTTGCTATTGAAAAAAGACTTTTTATAGCAGAAATAGAAAAAATAGAGAGTGAAGAAAGATACAGATCTCTTGTTAATGTAGCAGAAGATATTATTATGGTTTGTAAATATGAGGAAGATTTTTTTGGTAAAATAGTAGATGTTAATCATTCTGCCTGCTTTTTACTGGAATATACAAAAAAAGAGCTTCTCTGTTTAAAATGCAGTGATATTTATTATAATATTGAACCTGAAAAAGTTACAGATATAAAAGAAAAATTAACAAAAAAAAACAATGTACTATTTGAAACTATATATAAAACAGCAACAGGAAAAAAAATTCCTGTTGAAATTCGTGCTTATATTATGGAGTTTGATAATGAGCCTGTTCTTATGTGTATTGCAAGAGATATTAGAAAAAGAATAAAGGCTGAAAAAGAACGTTACACACTTGCTGCTGCTGTTGAGCAGGCAGAAGTGTGTATACTTATTATAAAAAAAGATTTAACTGTTGAGTATATGAATCCTGCTTGTGAAAAAAAGCTCGGCTACAAATTATCTGATATTTTTGGTAAACCTTTTATTTTATTTGAAGACAGTGATAGATTTAATACTGTTTTAAAAAAGACAATAGAAGACGAAAAATACTCAGATGTATTTAAAATAAAAAGTTTAAACGGTAATGTTTTAACTTTTAATATTGCTATATCTCTTATAAAAGACAGTTTCGGTGTTTTTACACACATTATGTTTTTAGGTCGTGATGTAACCCATGAATTAGAATTAGAAAATCAATTGCGTCAGGCTCAAAAATTTGAGGCGTTAGGTACTTTGGCAGGAGGAATAGCACATGATTTTAACAATATTTTAAGTATTATTTTAGGAAATACAGAAATTGCTATTATAAAATGTGATAAAAATTCTCCTTTAATTTATAATCTGGAGCAGATAAATAAAGCTGTGAGCAGATCGAAAACCCTGGTCCAGCAGATTTTGACTTTTAGCAGAAAAAAAGATGAGAAATACAAATCAGTATCTGTTTATCTTGTTATAAAAGAGGCAATAAAGTTTATAAAATCAACTTTTCCTTCATCCATTAAAATAAAAGATGATATAAATCAAGTTTATAATGTTCTATCTGATACAACTCAACTTCATCAGGTTATAATGAATTTGTGTACTAATGCAGCTTATTCGATAAAAACAGGCAGTGGTATACTTGAAATAAGCCTTTCAAATTGTGAAATTCATACAAAAGACTTATATAAATACCGGGGGATTAAATCCGGAAAATATGTAAAACTTATAGTAAAAGATAATGGGTCTGGTATTGATGATAAAATAATAGGTAAAATATTTGATCCTTACTTTACCACCAAACCAACAGGAGAAGGTACAGGTCTTGGTTTATCTGTAACTCATGGCATAATAAAAAAGTATAAAGGGACTATTTTTGTTGAGAGTCAATTAGAGACAGGTTCTGTTTTTACTGTTCTTATTCCTGCTGATAGATCTGAAGAAAAACAAGAAAACAATATTAAAGAAGAAGATATTTTAAAAGGCTATGAACGTATTTTATTTGTAGATGATGAACTGCCTTTAGTTGAGCTTGGAGTATTAATATTAGAAGGATTAGGATATAGTGTTGAGGCAACAAATTCCAGTATAGACGCTTTAAGAATATTTGAAAAAGATTCTGATAAATTTGATCTTGTAATAACAGACTTAACCATGCCGGATTTAAATGGTCTTGAACTTAGTAAAAAAATTTTAAAAATCAAAAAAAAGACACCTGTTATTTTATGCACAGGATATCATGAAATAATAGAAAGAAAAGAAATTTTTAAATCAGGGATTAAATCTTTATTGGTAAAACCAATAAAAAGAGCAACTTTTGCAAAGACTGTAAGAGAACTTTTAGATAAATAGCAGCCAAAGTAACAGAAACTATATCTATCCCTATTCACAGGCAAATAATTTACAACTTGACTCATATATTTTGTTTTGTCATAGTTATATCTTTAGTTTAAATGAACTGGGCTGGTTATAATATCAGATGTCACAAAACGTAAGCTATGGTGAGATTTGAAAGACTCTAATTGTTTGATCGAAGTGAGTTCCAGAGTTTTTAAATTTTATTATAGCTTACGGAATGTGGACAAAATAAAGAATATTTTCTTAAGTATTAAGAGACGTACTGATTTATCTTCAATATAAACTATCAGGATAGTAATTATGGACATCTTTAAGATTCACCCTATTGTAATGGGCACTAAAATTTTTGATCAAGGCATGATGACTTATCAACATGCTTATGGAACTCCTTATACAATACCAATCTATTGCTGGTATCTTGAAGGAGGCAGCAAAACAATTATTGTTGATACCGGTGAAATGAACCCTGTCATTTCAAAAGAGAGGGAAAAAGCTATAGGCGGTAAAATCTATAATTTTGAAGATGGTCTTAAAAAATGGGGGCTTTCTCCTGATGACATTGATATAGTTATTCATACTCATCTTCATAATGATCATTGTGAAAACGACTATAAATGTGTAAATGCTGTTATTTATACCCATGAAAAAGAGATTGAACAGATACAAAATCCTCATCCCTTAGATTTTAGATATCTTGAAGATTATATAGAAGATGTTTATGACAATGGACAGATTATAACTATTACAAAAGATCAGGAGATTGTTCCCGGCATAAATGTTATTCATACACCGGCACATACCAAAGGAGGTCTGTCTGTTGCTGTTGAAACAGAAAAAGGCACAGCCATAATTACCGGTTTTTGTACTATTATGGAAAATTTTTACCCGCCTAAAGAGATCAAGGCAATGGAAATGGAAGTAATTCCTCCAGGAACAATTGTTGATTCATACAGTGCATATGATATTTTAATTAAAATTAAAAAAAAGGCTGACATTCTTCTTCCATTGCATGAACCAGTGTTTGCATCAAAGGAGACTAT
>DAOWNP010000188.1 GCA_030642545.1 Desulfobacteraceae bacterium
CATCATCTTCTTCTTCCAACTCAAGATCAAGATCAAGCTCGAGATCATCCGCCTCAAGACTCACTTCATCATCTGCAGACTCAGACAATACTTCACCATCATCTTCTTCTAAATCAAGATCAAGATCAAGATCATCCGCCTCAAGACTTATTTCCTCATCTACAGACTCAGACACAGACACAGCTTTATCATCATCTTCTTCTTCCAACTCAAGATCAATACCAAGATCATCTCCTTCAAGACTTATTTCCTCATCTACAGACTCAGAAAATGCTGCTGCTCCATCGTCTTCTTCCAGATCAAAATCAAGGTCAAGCTCACCCTCTTCAAGACTCATTTCCTTATCTACAGATTCAGAAGATACTATTTCATCTCCATCGTCTTCTTCTTCCAGCCCAAGATCAAGATCATCCGCCTCAAAACTCGCTTCATCTCCTGCATCTAAACTCAACTCTTCCAAATCTTCCTGCTTATCAGGATATGCAGTAAAGATATACTTACATTTTGAACACCTGACCTTTGTCCCTGATTCCTTTAAAAGACTACTATCAAGATTAAACTTTACCCCACACTTCTCACAAGTAATAATCATAGTTTATCCTCTCTGATTAAATTTCAGATGATATATTTGCGGTAAATTTCTATATTTTTCAGCATAATCAAGGCCATAACCAACAAAAAAGCCTTCATTCACACTATGGCATATATAATCCACAGGAATATTTATTAGTCTTCGTTCTAATTTATTTATGAGGGTACAAACTTTAATACTTCGAGGCTTAAATTTTTGAAAATAATCAACAAGAAAATTAAGAGTCAAACCTGTATCAATAATATCTTCTACTATTAACAAGTCTCTATTTTTTACATCAATTGATATTTCTTTTAAAAGAAGAACTTCTTCACTTGATTTGTCACTGTTCCCATAACTTGAAACACTAACAAAATCTATTTGCAATGGCTGAGATATACTTCTTACAAGATCAGACAAAAAGATAAAGGAGCCTTTTAAAACACCTATTATTACAAGCTCTTTACCTTTATAATCTTTTGTTATCTTCTTTGCTATTTCAGCAACTTTTATTTTTATTTCTTTTTCCGAAAGAACCGGAATAAGGTTAATCATTTGAAATACTGAATTTTTTAAAAATTGTTAAAATAAAATATTAGAAATTAATCCAAATATAAATAATCATTCAATTCAACTATCTATAGACTAATTAGATTAAAACAATTGTAAAAACATTATTCAATACTCTTAAATTATTATATTAGGAGGATTTTTTTTAATTAAGACTACAACTTTCCTTTTATATTATCTCCATCTATTTGTCAATAATTTTAGATAACTATATACCACTTTTAACAAGTTTTTTTATAATCTTATTTTGCTCAGGAGTAAATTTTGCAGGCAAATTCACATCTATTACAACATATAAATCACCTTTTTTTGAACTATTCATATATGACAAACCTAATCCTGGCATACGCATTTGCGTTTTATGCCTGGTTAAAGGAGGAATCTTTAACTTAAATTCTCTGCCACAAACTGTAGGAATAGAAACAGTAGTTCCAAGAAGTGATTCCGTAAGTTTAATCTTTTTTGTAATATAAAAATCTCTGTCTTTTAATTTAATTTCCGGATCAGACAAGACTTTTATTTTTATAAAAAGATCTCCTGATGCTCCTCCATATTGACTTTGCCCTCCCTTACCTTGTAACCGTAATTTTTTCCCATCTCCCATACCTGCCGGAATTTTAACATTAACTGCTTCTGATTTACCATTATGCTCAAAGGTTATAGCTTTTGAAACACCAAGTGCAATCTCTCGTATAGTAACCGGTAATTCATAAACCATATCAGAACCTTTTAACCTGTGTTGAGACTGTCTTGCCTTCCTGCATGATTGATTCCCAGGCATACCTCCAAAAGAAAAATTAAAGCTTCCCCCTCTTCCTGAAAAGCCATTTGACCCAAAACCAAATTCTCTAAAAACATTACCAAAATCAAAGCTTCTAAAAATATCTTCCTGAGAAAATTTCTGATGGAAATCTGTTGAACCATATGTATCATATTGCTTACGCTTTTTAGCATCACTTAACACCGCATACGACTCACTTATTTCTTTAAACTTCTCTTCAGCCTTCTTATCGCCTTTAGTCTGGTCTGGATGGTATTTCATAGCAAGCTTGCGGTAAGCTTTTTTAATTTCGCTATCAGAGGCTGCTTTTTCAACACCCAATATTTTATAATAATCAGTTTCTGACATAGATAAATTATTCTCTGTTTTTAAAATATTAATAAAAATACAACTGTTTTAAAATAGTGTAAAAATAAGTACTATATAGCTTAATGTCAAGCATGTATAAATACAAATTTATTTTTCACGGATTTTATCCTTACCCTGATATAATCAAAAAATATAATTTGACATAACCAAAAAACATAAATAAAATAAAAAATAATTTGTTTTATTTTATGCTAATTTTGATTGTATCTTTTGATAAATTTTTAAAAAAAATCAAGATTACTTTCTTCAAATATTCTGGCTTTTTGTTTTTTGAGATCAAACATAACATCAAGCATCAGACATTAAAATGTAAGATATAGTCAAAATTGAAACAAAATCAAAAAAAATTTCAATAAAAATCAAATATTTTTAAATTTAGAAAATATAGATAAAATATTAATCCTTTAACCTAATATATTTTCAGGAGATTAAACATGATTCAAAACAATACCTCTGCAAATAATTATAAAAAAGCATTAGAAGTTGGAAGACCACCAAACATTACCACTTTATTTCCTAACTCAAAAGCCCTGATTGTTTCCGGAAAATATATTAACAATGCAATGCTCACAAAAAAAAATGCCATGACAATTGCTGCAAACGGAAGAAGCAGCTTCATTATTAAAGGAGCACTGCTTGCTGCTCAAAAGGCAAATGCTGCAATTATTATTGAAATTGCAAAATCAGAAGGCGGTCAAAATGCATATTGCCCTGTCAGCCTCTGGAACATAGCAAGACATGTAGATGCTTTTTGTAATGAGTTAAATATTACAATACCAGTTGCAATTCATGCTGATCATTATGCTATAAAAAACGACAATGATCTTGAAAATGCATTTACAGAAATCCCCACACTATTTGAAGCAGGAATAACTTCAATTGCAATTGATGCATCTCATCAACATGATGACAAAAATCTGCTTGCCAATATCAAATTAAATCACCTTATACCCAAATGGGCAGGGCTTGAAACCGAAGTTGGGGAAATTAAAGGTAAAGCCGGTCTGTCAACCGCAGAAGAAGCTCTATTTTTAATACAGGGATTAAATGCCCATAATATTTTCCCTGATTGGATTGCTTTAAATAACGGAACAACACACGGCATTGAAGAGAGCAGTCAGGGTATTTCTGTTGAATTAACAAAAGAAATTCATGATGCAATAGACAAATATAATGTTTCAGGTGCTCAGCATGGTACATCAGGAAATAATTCTGATAGATTAAGAGCTATTGCAGCAGAAACAAGAACAACCAAAGCTAATGTTGCAACAGCCCTTCAAATGATATCATGGGGACTGAAAGTCAATGATTTCGGTAATGCCATTATGGATGAAAATAAAAATTTCATAAAAGAAAAAAACAAGGGTATATCTGAAAAAGTCTGGGCTCAAATGACCGGCTACGCCAATTCTCATAAAATATTCGGTGGAAACTATAAAAAGCTTAACCTGCCGTTTGAAAATATTTTACTGGCACAACCAAAAGAAATAAGAGAAAGAATGGTAAAAAGAGTTGAAGAATTTATTTATAATATACTTGTAAATGTCTTTAATGCTCAAGATACTGCACCCTTTGTCATTGAAAACATTTTAGATTCAAATACATTTACTTCACAACAAAAAACAGAAAGAATAGAAGATCCTTCCATGTGGACAGAAGAAAAAATAATTAAACAGGCAGCATCTATTTCTTCAATTAAAGGTCCTGATGGAGATTTCGATGACTAATGTTATAGAAAAAAAATTTTGCCATTTTTGTGCAAATAAATTAATAAAAAAAAATATAGAGGGGCGGTTGCGTCTTTACTGTAATAAATGCGATTGCCCTATTTATGAAAACCCTGTTCCTGCAAATGCAGCTATTGTTATAAATAATCAAAACAAACTGCTTCTTGTAAAACGTGGGGTTCTTCCACATATAGGCAGCTGGTGCCTTCCTGGTGGTTTTATGGAAATAGGAGAAACTCCTGAAGAAGGTGTATTAAGAGAACTTAAAGAAGAAACAGGGCTTTGCGGAAAAATTGAACTGTTAATTGGTGCAACACAAACAAACAATCCTTTTTATCATTCTATTTTAATTTTATGTTATTTAATAAAAAATTATAAAGGTTTGTTAATTGCCGGCAGTGATTCTATTGATACTGCTTTTTTCCCACTTACAGATCTGCCAAAAATCCCGTTTACTTCTCATGAAAATTTTATCAGAATATATAAAACAGCTTATCAATAAGCCCCAATTCTCATTCAAATACTGGAATATTTTCTAAAGTATTTAAAATATCATCCGATATGTTTATTAAAAGGAGTTGTTATTATGACAAAACTAACAAATTTTTCAACATATAACATGCAGAAAATATTAAAGTTTTATAGTAATACTCTATTAAATGATATCGAAAACAATGATAAAAACAAAGGACAAAAAATAATTTTAAAAAAAAATAATTTTATCTTTAATACAGCTGAAAAGAAAAAAAAATTTATTGGCAAAATATATACACATTTATTTTCTCATATTAAAACAATAAAAACTTATAATAATAAAGATTAAATCATGACTAATATAAAAACAACATCTGCAGATCTCAATATACAATCATACAAAAATGCTCTGCATAAAAATACAGAAAAAAAAACCCACTCCTTTAATAATAAGCCTGAGTCTGACAGAGATAAAATAAAAGTCAATATTTCACCATCTACAATCAATCTTTCCACAATAAAATCATTTGCTGAAAACTCACCTGATATAAGATTTGAAAAGATCAACTCCTTAAAAGAACAGATCTCTCAAGGCAATTATAAAATTGATCCAGATATAATTGCTGACAATATTATAGGATAAATTGTTTATGTAACAATCTATATGATAAAAATATCATATATAAGAAAAAAGGGGGAAAATTTTTCCCCCTTTTTTCTTATATACAGCTTTCTATGAACAGAGACAAAAGTCTAATTAATAAAATA
>DAOWNP010000194.1 GCA_030642545.1 Desulfobacteraceae bacterium
ACTACTTTCATATATGTTCAGAATTTATAATCAAAATTTATACCGGCAGGCTGCCTGCGGAATGAAAATTTCTTCTGTGTTCAAGGCAAAAAATCAATTTAACCGAAAGAATACCAGTTGTATTCTAAGGAATAAATTGATTGTTTAACGCAGAAATTTGGATAAATTAGCGTTTTGCATACACTTGTCGATAACAGGGAAAGATTTAAATGGCAAACTTTATAAAAGATAGAGAGCAAAGAGGGCTGTCAGATAATTCTGAATCAGAAAAAAGAAAACAAACTCGTTTTTTTGCTAATATAATCCATGAAATTAAAACTCCGATAAATAATATATTGCTATTGAGTGATTTGACTTTAAAAACAGGATTATCAAAAAAACAGGAAAAATATATTAAAAATATTCATCTGTCAGCTGATTTTCTTTCAGAATTGATTAATGATATTTTAGATATTTCAAGAATAGAAGCAGGCAAGCTTTTTTTTGAGTCAATATCTTTTAATATAAGAAGAGTAATAGAAGAGATCGCTGATATATTTGCTGATCTGTTATTTGATAAAAAAATTGAGATAATTATTGATATTAGTGCTGATGTTCCTGAAAAAATTATAGGTGACCCATTACGCACCAGGCAGGTATTAATAAATTTATTTTCAAATGCTGTAAAATATACAGAACAAGGTGAGATTTGTGTTTCTGTAAAGGTAAAAGATAAAAAAAAAGATTTTATAATACTTGCTTTTAGTGTTTTAGATAGTGGAGTTGGTTTTGATGTAGAAACATTTGGTAAAGATAGTAAAAATATGCTTTTTGATTATTTTTCCCAGGCGAATATTTCTGATGTTAGAAAGCGTGGCGGAACAGGTTTGGGGCTTGCTATATGTAAAAATATTGTTGAGTTGATGGATGGGGAAATTTCTATAAAAAGTAAAAAAGGTGTTGGGTCTGAGTTAAATTTTACAGTTAAATTTATCATAGATCATAACGTAAAAAATACAAAATATATACTTCCTGATTTATTAAAAGAAAAAGTTGTACTTATTGCAGGCAGAAACTTATCATCAAATATAGCTGTAAAGCGAATGATAGAATCATTTGGATGTAGAGTTAAAATAGTTGAAAGCGGAGAAGCAGCTATAGATATTTATAAAGCTTCATTAAAAAAAGGGGCTTTAAAAATTGGTTTTATTCTTATAGATGTTTTACTTTACAGTATGGATGGTTTGTCTACTGCAATTAAAATAAAAAAAGAACCAGAAGGAAAGTTATTACCTGTAATTATATTTAACAGTCGTAGGAAGAGAGATGTTATAAAAGGAGAAATGTATGGTATTACCCATTTTATAGATAAACCTGTGAAAAGATTTCAGCTTTTTGAAACCATTTTAAACGCTTGTGGATATGAAGAATTAAATAAAAAAGAGAATATATCAAAAAAAGTTTTGATTAATAATTATTCTGGTATCAAAGTTATTGTAGCTGATGATGATTCTATTAGTAGAATGGCTGTAGTAGAGTTATTAAAAGAGCTGGGGGTAATTGTATTTTGTGCAGTAAATGGGCAGGAAGTATTGAATTATGTAAAAAAAGAATCTATAGATGTTGTTTTGATGGATATTTATATGCCTGTAATGGATGGTATAGAAGTAACTGAAAAAATCAGGGGGGAATTATGCATAAACAATATTTATATTTTTGCACTAACAGCAAGTTCATTAAGAAGTGAAATAAGCAGATGTTTGGAAGCTGGAATGAATGGCTTTATGTCAAAACCTGTAGGTCAAAAAGATCTTTTTTCTATGCTTGATAAGTTTATTGATTTCAAACAAAAATTCAAACCGGAAGAATTAAAAAAAGAAATTGAAACTGCTTTTTTTAATAACCTTAATAAATTCCACAAGCTGTATCAGATTGATGTAAAAAAAGGAGTAGAAAGACTCGGAGATAATTTAGAGTTATATGTAAAATTGATAGGTCTGTTTATTTCAGATTACTCTGATGCAGGAAAAGAGATAAAAAAAGCTATTGCTCGTAAAGACACTTTTTTTTTGAAAAAATATATCCACACTCTTAAGGGGCTCTCTGCAAATTTTGAAGCATTTAATATTAGAAATCTAACTGAAAAATGTGAGATGGAATTTGCATCCGGAGAAAATTTAAATTTAACAGAATTGATATCTGATTTAGAAAAATGTATTGAAGATACAATAGTTGAATGTAATAAAATAATGGATTTATATTTTTTATGTAAAAAAATCTAATTGAAATAATGAATTTAACGCTTTATAGTCTATAGCAATTAAAAACACAGATAGACCGTCACATAAATAATTTCATTCCGTAACAGCTTGTCGGAGATATACGATTAGTATTACCCTTGTGTAATTTATTATGTAGTAATATAGATATTAGGAGATATAATGAAAATTCTCGTAGCTGATGATAATGATATAAACAGAATGGTAATGAAAAAATATCTGGAATCTTATGGAGATATTGATTTTGCAGAAGATGGACTGATTGCTATTGAGTTGTTTTCAAAAGCTCTTGATAATCAACCTTATGATCTTGTATGTCTTGATATTATGATGCCTGCTATGGATGGACAAACTGTGTTAAAAGTAATAAGAGCAATTGAAGCTGGCAAAAATATTTGGGGTATGGATTCAGTTAAAATTATAATGACTACAGCTTTAACAGATAAGGGTAATATTATAGATGCATTTAAAAGTCAATGTGAAGCGTATATAACCAAGCCGATTGATAGAAAGATTCTTGTTAAACATTTACATGATTTAGAACTTGTTTAAGTGTATACAAGATAATAAATAATTTTTATGAGGCCTCTTTTTATTTTGGAGAAAGATTATGCAGGATAAAGATATAATAAAAAAAGATAATGATGCTTTTATGTTTAATGATGAAGATATTGTAAATAATAAAAATAGTGATAAGGCTCCGTGGAAAATTATTATATCAGATGATGATGAAGAGGTTCATATAATCACAAAGCTTGTACTAAGTGATTATATTTTTGATGATAGAAAAATTGAGTGTATAAGTGCCTATTCAGGAGAAGAGACAAAGAGGCTTATTGAGGAAAATCCTGATACAGCTATAATCTTTCTTGATGTTGTTATGGAGGAAGAAGATTCTGGTCTTAAGGTTGCTGAATATATTAGAAAAAAGCTAAAAAATAATTTTGTAAGAATTATTTTGCGTACTGGACAGCCTGGTAAAGCTCCTGAACAAAAAGTTATAATGGAATATGAAATCAATGATTACAAAGAAAAAACTGAACTTACCGCAAAAAAGCTTTTTACTTCGGTAACGGTAGCTTTAAGATCTTACAGGGATCTTAAAGCTCTTGATAAAACAAAGAGTGTAATGGAGTTAATTATTAAATCATCAGAGTGTCTTTTTGAAGTTAAATCTGTAAAAGAATATGTATCTAATATTTTTTCTAAAATTTTAGAAAAAATGGAATTAGATAAGAATGCTCTTTTTTTAAGACTTTCTGACAAAGAAGCTTTACCTGAAGAATTTTATGTGTTGGCAGGTACAGGAAAATTTAAAAAAAGTATAGGTAAAAGTGATAGAGCAATATGCTCCGGTGAAATTTGTAATAGTCTCAGAATTGCTTTTAAGGAAAAGAAAAATATTTTTATAGGTGATGCATATATAGGATATATACCATCTAAAAAAGGTACAAAAAATTTTTTATATATAACCGGTTGTAGAAAAATGAGTGAACTGGATAAAAATCTTATCCAGATTTTTTCAACAAACCTTTCCATTGCTTTTGAAAATATAAATCTTGCAAGAGATATTATAGATACTCAAAAAGATGTCATCCTGGCTTTGGGGGAAGTTGTTGGGTCATTGTCAGTAGGAACAAATAATCATGTGCGGCGTGTTGCTGAATATTCAGAAGTTATAGCAAAAAAATATGGTCTTAATAAGTCTGAACAGGAATTATTAAAAGTAGCATCTCCTATGCATGATTTAGGTAAAATCGGAATCCCTGATTCTATATTAAACAAAAAAGATGTATTAACAGAAGATGAATATATAATCATAAAAAAACATAGTGGAATTGGCTATGATATTTTAAAAAAATCACATCGGGATATTTTACTTGCAGCAGGTATTATGGCACGACAACATCATGAACGCTGGGATGGAAATGGATATCCTCAGGGACTTAAAGGTAATGAAATACATATTTTTGGAAGAATAATATGTTTGGCGGATGTTTTTGATGCTTTGATTCATCAACGACCATATAAGGAAGCATGGGATATTGATAAGGTAAAAGCTTATATAAAAAAGGAAAGAGGGTTTCATTTTGATCCAGATATAGTAGATATCTTTTTTGAAAACGTTGAAAAATTTATCAGCATAAGTAAAAAATATAAAGAAAATGATGAAAAAAAATAAGTTGTTTTAATAAAAAATATTGACCTGTCTTTATTAGAGTGTTATAGCATTTCTAAAATTTAAATTAATGGAGGAGTGGCCGAGTGGCTTAAGGCGGCGGTCTTGAAAACCGTTGAGTGTCAAAGCTCCGTGGGTTCAAATCCTACCTCCTCCGCCAATTTACAAGGAGAGATGGCCGAGCTGGCTGAAGGCGCTCGCCTGCTAAGCGAGTGTGTGGTTAAAGCTGCACCGAGGGTTCGAATCCCTCTCTCTCCGCCAATATCTGTTTTAAGAAACGAGGACGAAATTACTTATATGTTTCTTAAAATCAATATCTCGTATCCTTTCATATATTTCTCTAAATTTACTTGGTAAAATAGATAGCTTTTTTCAAACTCTTTAGAAATATTTCCTCATAAATTATTAATCGGTTCTTTAAATATTGGTATATTTTACTTGGAAATTTACTAATTAAAAATTAGACTGATATATTATAATTTATCAGATATTTACAGGAGATATTAAAAATGAGGAATCCAAAAGTTAAAAATTTGTGGCATCCATGCAGCCAGATGAAAGACTATGAAGATTTTCCACCTATTGAAATTGTAAAAGCAGAAAAAGAGTATCTGTTTTTAGAAAATGGGAAAAAGCTGATTGATGCAATATCCAGCTGGTGGTGTAAATCACTCGGACATGCTCATCCTGAGATAAAAAAAGCAGTATCAGATCAGATGGAGATGTTTGAGC
>DAOWNP010000163.1 GCA_030642545.1 Desulfobacteraceae bacterium
GAGTTTCGCAATTTTGGTGAAGCAAACTTAGAAATTCAAGAAATTTATTCTAAAATAGCGGAAAAAATAATTAAACTTTCCGTATTTTGTCTATTTTACCTATTTTGTTTCCTGCAATTTCCTAACCGGACACTACTGCTAATTTATGGTAAATCACCATTTATAATTGATATTAAAAGAGACTAACAAAGCTTCTGTATCTTGTTTATAATCAAGACCGGCATAAGGGTTGTATATTATCTTGGTAAATGCACTGTTATTTAAAATTTCACTCTGATTATAATCTATTTTATGATCGTTTCCCACAAGAATTGATCCGCATAAATCAAGACTTAAATGAGAATTAAACGCGATTCCAACTCCTGCACTAAATATTTCCCAGTCCTGAATTGGCCAGGTTAAATCATAATTGCTATCAGGAACTGCTGTTTTTCTTTTTTGATAACCAAAACGTGTTGTAAGCCAGCTAACGAGATCTATTTCAACTCCATAATAAGTATCCCATACATCTTCCCAGTTTCTTTCAAGCTCCAGTCTATCCATTCCTCCTTTATATCCAATAAGAGTTGCTATTTGAAGTAACTGAATATTCTGATCAAAAATAAACACATCTTTTTTGATTTTTGACCAGTTAATCCATGCAACATCAAACAACAGTTTTATTCTTTTATGAGGACTAAATTTTATTCCGCACTGAACTCTTTGAGGCATAGTCCATTCATCTAATATGACAGTTCCAGTCTCATCATCCACACTTTCTGTTGGCAGATTAAGAAGCTCCATTATAACATCTAAACCTTCTATCTCCCCAAACCAGTCAATAAAATTTTGCCAGTCTTCTTTGTAAGAAAACTTGTATCTTCCTGATGGCCGTGATTTTGCTTCACTCTGATAACAGATACCTAATGATAACCAGGAATAAGGTTCCCATAGTACTCCAATATTAAATGATGTATCAAGCGTATCTTTTACATCAAGCTCAAGACTACCAAAAGATTCATAAAGAGAAAGCCCCCCGCCTAAAAGAGGATATGGTAAAAAAGAAACAATATCTCCAAACTCATCTAGTATATTCCCTATTATTTCAGTTAAGGCAACAATATCGTTTGGAGCACGAAAATTAAGTTTAACTCCTTCTGATGTTTGACCTAAACAGACGGTAAAACCAACAGATAAAGTATCAGATACATTATATGCAACGCTTGGTGCTGCATATACCAAACGTTGATTATATACAAAGCTCCCTCCATAATGTGCAGGATCATTATCATCTTTATGAGAGAGACCAACTCCATAAGGTGCATAAATACCAAATGCAAAAGTAAAATCAGAGTCAGGTGTTCTTTTGGAAAAACCAATATTTGGTGCAATTAAAACTGAATGGGAACCTGCAAATGGAATATACATAGCACCTGACGTGCTTGTACCTTCTGTTCCTGATACAGGATCATTGCTATCATATCTACCTCCCAAAAAACCATTAAACTTATCTGAAGCAGCAAATTTAGATGTTTTTTCTAAATAAACAGGATAGAGAAGTCCTGCTGTCATTTCCCTGTCAGAAAGATTACTTAATCCAGCAGGATTGTAATGAATAGACATAACACCAGGTGGGCTTGCAGTTACAGCATTTCCCAAAGATAGAGCCCTTGTTGATACTCCTAGCTGCTCATGCATTCCAGAATATGAGTTAATACAATAAAAAAAGAAAAAAAAATTAAATATAAAACAGTAAGTTATTATTTTTTTAAATAACATATTTTATTCACGCTGTTTCGTTTAATAAAATAATTCAATAAAAAATATTTTTTTTGATTAAATAAATTTAAAGATTATTAAAGAGAAGAAAAAGTAAAAGGCAATCTTACAAATATTGTGAAATCAGGTGCATCTGGAGTAAGGCCAATACCTAAATCAACATAAAGACTATATTTATTATGTAATCTCCAGCCTGTTCCTATACTTAAAACAGATGTAGAAGTTGCAGCACTTGTATCAGTTGTACCATCTTTGTAATTATATTTTGAACTAAATCTATATATCAATTGATACTTTAAATTCACAGACATAAAGTAAGAGAAAGAGAGACCAAATCCGGAACTTACAGATATCTCCCCACCTGGTTCTACAGATTCTAATATTTTAGTTTCTGAAATCTTCTGGTTTAACCCGCTTGCATCATCTTTATATGAATAACTTAAAGAACCAAAAACAACAGCCGGATCTATAACACCGCTTAAACTAATTCCCACAAGAGCAGACGAATATCCTGCACCTGTAGATAAGTCTTCTTCCAGATTAATTTCATATGGACTCCTGCCTGTATCCAAACTAATACTTCCAAACAATATAGGGGTTACCATATTACTTACTGTTTTTAGAGGCTGATATTTTAATGCTAAAGAGATATCTCCTATATCAGAAACCTTACTGCCTGAGGAAGTTCCTACTTTATCATATTTATAAACAAATGGTATGGTTCCTGTCAGGGTCATATTATCAAATATAGAGTATTCTGCAGAAATTATATTGTTTATCACATGCTCATATTCATGTTTTACATCAACTGGTTCAAATTTTAAAATATCATTTGAATAATAACTGTAAGAAAAATCATACTCCATAACAAATGTATCTTTAGCTGCAAGACTATATCTTTTACCTGCCGCTGTAAGCAGCTCTTTTTCTTTTTCAGATTTTTCGTCATCGGTTATTATTAATTTCTTTCTTGCTGCTTTTTCATCATATAATATTTGAACCTGTTTTTGTAATATCTCCATCCTTTTTTGTAATATCTCAAAATCACTCAGCTTGTTATTGCTAACTTTTTTATGTGTCTGTTTCTTTAAAGTTGAGTCAACACTTTTTATAGCAGGTTTAGATTTATTTAAAGTTGAATCAACGCTTTCAAAAAGTAGTGATTTATTATCATCTTTTTTAACATGAACAGGAGTATCCGCCATAACCGGACTATAATTTAATAGAAGCAATACAAACACAATACAATATATTTTTTTTCCCATTTTCACCCTTCTCAACAAAAGAAAATTCAAACTTATTTTAATTTAATCTTATTTTAATTTAATCTTATTTTAATTTAATTATCATTCCGTTTATTATTTTTTCACGCATATCATTAACTTGTCTATTAGATAAAGGCTGATCATAATTAAAAACTGTTCTCATCAATATTTCATCTGATATAAATTTTAAATCTTTATTCGCAAGCTTTAAGTTATTTTTAATTAAACCACCTTCAGGATAAACAACAAAAAGAATATTTTTATACCACATTTTTTCGAACTCTTTTACAGTAAAACTAATATTACCGAGAGAAGGATCTGCTATAAAAACATGGTTTTTATATATCCCTTTTAAAACAACAAAATGATTATACCCAAATATAGTTATAGGTATTATAGAAGGCATACCCAACCCCTTAAGATCTTCTATTTCTGCTTTATACCCTACCCCTTTATATCCAATAACCTTTACAAATTTTTTCATATCCAAAAGAGAAAATGCCCTGCGCTTTATTATTTTTTCCTTATCCCCAAAACGCAGAAGCCCCCGTATAAGCTGCTTTTCGCTAAAATCCTCATTTAGATAATATTTTAATATCGTAGCAAGTGCTGCTGAACCACAACTATAATCATAGGTTTGTTTAACTATAAATTCATCTTTAAATTCTGATATTGGCTTTATATTTTCTATTATTTTAACACTGTTTTCTGCAAAACCTGTATATATAGTCTGCTCTTTTAAATTTTGCTTTTTTACCGGAATATAACATGTAACTATAGATAGCCCTAAAATAAAAGCTAAAAAAATAGCCATAGTTCCCCTTATAGATTATAAACATGAAATTTAATTAATAAAAAATTGCCAACAAACTGATAGATAGTATATTGTTACAGATAGTTGATGATATGAAAGGTTATATTATAAAAAAATTAACGGAGTAAATAACCTGTTGCTTCTGAGAAATGAAGCCATACACCCATACCAGGAATAGCATCTTTGGTTCTTGGTAAAAAAGCATTTGTATTTACAGCTCCAGATGTATCTGTAATTTGATTTGCAAATGCTACCCAAAAATCAGTATGATTAAACTCTAAACTATTTAATAATTCTCCAATATGAGTTCTACGTGAATTTAAAAGAACAGGCAATAGAAGTACATTTGCTCTTCCATCTGCATTTAATGAGTGAAAATCACCATTAAGATTACCATTTATATCATCTGATCCTGCTTTTATAAAAAGCAGTTTTCTGTTTGGTGAAGCTATATCATCAAAAGCCACCTCAATCTTTAATCCGTCTAATGATAATGGTCTACTCTCACTTTTTCCTGCTGTTAAATTTGTAATATTTACATCCCACCCATTATCATAATGACCTAATTTTAAAGAATCAACTTCGGCATGAAGATCAATTTCAGTTCCTATATCAATAACTGCAACATCATGATGAACATATCCATCAGGTAAAAGAACATTGTTTGTAGTTTTAATTGATCTGTGTTCTATCGAAAAATTTAAAAGTCCTGTACCATAAATATCTGAAAGATTTTCTTCTGTTAGCTGTTTCATCTCAGCTAAAAGTGGTGAAGTAAATAATAAAAATGTTATTAATATAAAAAAAATCTTTTTAACAGGCATTTTTTACTCCTCTTTTTCTATTTTTTAAAAGCAATAAGTTTATTCAATATATGTTAATATAAAATAAAGGTCAATTTTTTATTATTTTAACCTGATTTCCATATATTTAATATTAATCCCATCTATAGCCATCTGTCCGTATGGCGTATTGTCAACCCTTATATTGCCTTGCATCTGCATATTTATTACTTTATTTGTTGTATCTGCTGATAAAGATAAAGTAATTGGCCCTGAAAAACCCCATGAGTCAGGGTTTTCAGGATTACCTGATGCAGTTTCTGATAGATTAATACCTCCAATAGAAAAAGAATCCGTATCATTAAATTTATAATTCACTTCATCTATACTAAGCGCAGAAGATAAATTTATTCCAATTTCCTGATTAGGAAGTATTTCCAGTCTTGTATTATCCCAAATTATATCTGAAACAGATAAAGCTCCAATATCTTTATTGCAAATTGAGATAGCACCTATATACAGATCCATTGGTTCAGTGTTTTTATTTGAACCAACATCTAATGATATACCAATATTATCAGTATCATTAATCTCTATACCAAAATAATGAAAATCATCTGCAAAAGTAGATATATCAATATCTGCTGCTACATTATATAGATCAAGTGATTGACTTAAACTGCCTAAACTAATTTTATCTGCATTGACAGATAAAACTCCCTGGTCAACCTGAGCCTGGACAGATACCCCATATTGAGCACTCACTTCAGACAAAACATCATCTTCCAATAGCTGCATCTGTGCAGCTATATTGCCTGGAAATAAAAACAGAATAAAAATTAAAAAGTAAAAATATTTTTTATATATAATCATGCTTTTTACCTAACACACTCATTATAAAATACAAGTTAAAATGTTTTCTATAAACTTAAAAAACAGTGTTTACATTTATGATTATATGTTACTTTTATTAACCTTGTCAACTGCTTTGTTGCTTTTTTATATGAAAATGATGAATTATGAATGGTAAATTATGAATTAAGGAATTAAGGAATTCTACTAATTTATAATTTACCAGTAAGCGTTATTTCATTTTCATGCTTCGTTGTACCCGATAAGGAACATGGATGAAATAACTTCCGCAAATAGGCACATAGATTTAGAGTTAGATTTGTTCGATCTGAAAACTCAAAAGCAGAAGGAA
>DAOWNP010000180.1 GCA_030642545.1 Desulfobacteraceae bacterium
ATCTAAAATCACTCGCAAGCCATGCACCAGCTTTTAGCAATTCAGACTGAATATCTATAATATCTTTTACAATATCACTGCTTTTATTGCAAATCAATGAAGAGACAACTCCTAAAAGAGCACTTAACTCATCCACATCTCCATATGCGTCTATACGTTTATTACTCTTTAATACCCTCTCTCCACTTAAAAGGCTTGTATATCCGGCATCTCCTGTACCTGTATATATTTTCATATAATACCTCTTTTTTTTGTGTATTTAAGAATATAAATAAAAATAACATATTTTTAAATATGTAATATTTTACTATCAAAATCAAAAAATAAATGCAATATAGCAAAATTAACCTTTTATAAATAATCATAATTTAAATTTGATAATTTTAAAACTATGATCTATACATACAATATAGTTTTATACTTAGAATCTATAATCATTTAATATAGGAGAATTTAATGATAAGCTCAAAAATAACAGAAATGCTTAACATCAAATACCCCATTATCGGCGGTGCAATGATGTGGATTAGTACAGAAGAGTTTGTTGCAGCAATTTCCAATGCAGGCGGGCTTGGGATTCTTGCGTCAGCTATTTATCAGACAAAAAATGAATTTATTCAGGCAATTGATAAACTGCAAAAATTAACTGACAAGCCCTTTGCTGTAAACATTAACCTTTTTCCTGCCATGCGTGAAATTGACAATAATGACTATATTGATGTTCTTATAGAAAAAGGTGTTAAAATTGTTGAAACATCCGGTCATTCTGCTCCTGCAGAGCTTTGCAAACGATTTAAAGATGCAGGAATGATATGGATGCACAAATGCGTTGGAGTGAAATATGCCCTGAAAGTACAAAAAATGGGGGCTGATATCGTAACTGTTGTGGGTTATGAAAATGGAGGTGCTACAGGAAAATTAGATACCTGCACAATGGTTCTTGTTCCCTCTGTTGTTGATGCCCTTGATATTCCTGTTATTGGCGGAGGTGGAATTTCAGACGGCAGAGGAATTATGGCTATACTCAGCCTTGGAGCATCAGCTGTTATAATGGGCACACGTCTTCTTGCCACAAAAGAGTGCCCTTTGCATGACAAACTAAAACATGCCCTTATTAATGCAACAGAATTAGATACAATGCTTATAATGAGATCTATTGGAGCAACTCACAGGGTTTGGGTAAATGCTGCTGCCAATAAATGTGCACAAATAGAATCAGGCAACGCTGATCTTGAAGATGTTTTAAGTATTGTAAATGGTAAAAAAGCCAAAAAGATGTTTAATGAAGGAGATATTGACGTAGGTGTTATTTCATGTGGTCAGGGTATCGGTCTTGTTCATGATATTCCTGAAATAAAAGAACTTTTTGACAAAATAATGGATGAAGCAGAGCAAATTAAAAAGTCTCTTTTTAAATAAGGAACAAAAAAAGAAACTATTTATTTTTTTATATATTTATATAAATTTACAATTTACAAAAAATATGAAAATAGGAATTATGGCAGATAGCCATGGAAATTATAAATCTATTGCATCTGCCATTAAAATTTTTAACAATAAAGACTGTTATTCTATTTATCATCTTGGTGATATATGCGATTCATCTATTCCTGAAACTGTTGACAAATGCATATATATTTTAAAAAAACAAAATATATATGCAGTAAAAGGAAATAATGATCATATAATAGCTATAAACCATGCTAACCGAAATGATACCTGCATATCACAAACATCTTTAGACTTTCTTTTAAATTTACCTCAGTCTATAGAACATAAAAAAGAAATTTTCACCCATTCACTCCCCTTTGAAAAAGAATTAGGTGCTTCAGGTATGAGTCGTGGAATGGGTGAAAATGAAATAAATCATATTTTTATCAGATATTCAAATCACATTATTTTCAGAGGTCACAGCCATACTCCTGAAATAATCTGTAAAAACAGCAAAAGTTTTTTTTTAAAAACAGTTGTTCCTGATACAACAATAAACCTTTCAGACATACAACCGTGTATTATTACTTGTGGAGCAACAATAAATGGTTGTTGCATGATATTTGACAGAGATAAAACAGAAATCACATTTCTTGCTTGTTAACAGGCTGTCAACAAGCAAGAAACAGTTCAGGTAAAAGAGAAAAACCAAATTTAATGGAAAAAGTTCCTTATACAAGCAATGATCCTCTCTCTATAAATGTATCATTCTGGTGTGAAAACAAACATTTTCATACAGCTTTTATGCTTTGCCCTGAATGCAAACATTATCCCTGCCGGCAAATATCTCAAAAAGACCAGATTATGCTTGCCTTATCTCCATTAATGAATATAGTAGATGCATTTTTTGTAAAAAGGAGAATTGATAAAATGTATATAGCTAAAAAATTAGACGGATCACTTGAAATAATAGAAGAACTTAACGAAAAAGATCCTGATCCTGAAAAATTAAGAGATGTTGAAGAGATATATGTAATAAATAAAATACTCGTTCCTGTATTAACATTAAAACCCAAACCAAAAGAAGAACGGGAAAATATAATAACAAACGCAAAATTTGGCAGTGAAAACAATAATATTCAGGAAAAAATTTCTGATTCACCAAAAAAAACAAAAAGCTGAAAAATAATTTACAACCTTAAAATAACCTTAGAATAAATAGAAAAACCATAAAGGATTATCTGTATTTACGGTAATCAATATCATAGATTTTCATTTTATATGAAATCTTTCTTACTGTTGTTTTTAGTATTTTTGCAGCCATAGTAATATTGCCTCGCCCATTTTTTAAAGCATCTGCTATCATCTCTTTTTCAAGATTAGCAACAGCCTCATCAAGAGATGTCACAGGAAAAGTACCAGAAGTTTCCCCTGTCTGGATAGTAGGAGGTAAATGGTACCCATGAATGACTCCTTCATCACATAAAAGCACAGCACGTTCTATACAATTTTCAAGTTCTCTGACATTTCCAGGCCAATGATAGGACATAAACATATCTATACTCAAAGATGCAAACCTCTTAATATTTTTACTGTTTTCTTTTGCATATTTTTCAAGAAAATATTCAGCAAGAAGAAGTATGTCTGTTTTTCGCTCCCTTAAAGGTGGAAGATATATGGGGAAAACATTTAATCTATAATAAAGATCCCCTCGAAAAGTTTCATCTTCTACAGCCTTCTCTAAATTTTTATTGGTAGCCGCAACTATTCTTGTATCTACCTTTATTGTTTTATATCCGCCAATCCTTTCAAACTCTTTTTCCTGAAGAACTCTTAAAAGTTTTGTTTGAACATCAAGGTCAATAGAACCAATTTCATCTAAAAACACAGTTCCCTTATTTGCCATTTCAAACTTACCGGCTTTCTGCTTTATAGCTCCTGTAAAAGAGCCCTTTTCATGCCCAAAAAACTCACTTTCAACAAGATTTATTGGTATGGCTGCACAGTTAACCTTAACAAATGGTTTTTGCATTCTTAAGCTGTTAAAATGTATTGCATTTGCCACAAGCTCCTTTCCAGTTCCGCTTTCACCTCTTATAAGAACAGTAGCATTGCTTTTTGAAACTTGTGTAATCATTTGATAAACTTCACGCATTTTATTACTTCTACCAATAATATTAGTAAAACTATACTTACCTATAAGCTTCTTTTTCAACCTTTTATTTTCATCTTCTAATTTTTGTTTTTCCAACCTGATTTTTTCAAGATTAATTGTCTGCTGAGCAATCATTGTGGCAACTACAGACAAGATTTTTACTCCGTTTTTTAAAGAAAAAGATTTATCGTAATTTCGATCAACACTTAAAGTTCCAATAATACGTTTTCCTTTTTTTATTGGTACACACATAAAAGAAATCTCACAATTGGTACCATTCCCATCTATTTTTCTTATATCTGTTTTATCAAGAAATAAAGGTTCCTTGCTAATTTGAGGAATTGAAACAGATCTTCCTGTCTGAATTACACGGCCTATAACTCCTTCACCGATTTTATATTTTCCTTTAAGCATAGCAACTTTTGAAATACCATGTGCTATTTCAATACTTATCTCATTTTTTAATGGATTTAATATTGTTATAATGCCTCGAATCATCCCTAATGTGTTAGATAATATATCCAGCACCTTATATAAAGATTTATTTAAATCAAGATGCTCATTTAACACCAGACTTATCTGATAAAACAATGTTTTTTCTTCAATTAGTTTCATAATACCCATCTTTTATATTATTTTATTCAAATTACAAAAACCATACAAATCAATCCTACATTTTTGTAATATAATATTTTTTTTTATAGATCAATACATATAATAAAAAAAAAGAGGCTGATTTAAACTATATTAAAATCAAAAAGCAAATAAAATAAATTACCTTATTTAGCTTGTTAAATCAATATATTATGTTTTTTGTTATCTGAAATCTCCTCATATTGGTTGACATTATATCTTTTTTTATATAAGTATTTCATTAAAAAATTATTATTTGATTTATTATTTACAAGGATTATTTACAATGGCAATACATTCACATGAATTTGTAGAAACAGATGATTTTATGCCTGCATTTGGTCTTGACAGACAAACAGATGAAAAAACAGTTATATATTATCTTCAAAAATTTTCAGACGATTCTTTAATGACAACACTAACAAAAAGATTCACAAATGACGAACTTGAAGAGATCTATTTTTTTATTAACAGGATCTTAAAAACACATTTAAATGAAAATGAATATCACAGTCTCTTTTTAAAAGACCCTGATCACAAATAATGGCAAAATAGACAGATGCTTACTAAAGACCAATTAAATAAATATGCTGATGTTCTTATATGGGCTCTTGAAACAGCACGTACAGAAAAGTTCAACGATAATGATATAGTTCTCATCCGCTATCACAAACCGGCTATTCAATTAGCCGAAATTCTATATTCAAAACTGCTTAAAAAAAAATTATATCCTGTACAAAGAATTGCTCAAACTCCTGATATGGAAAAAAATTTTTACCTGTTATCAGGAGAGACACAGCTTACATTTCAATTACCTGGTGAAAAAGAACTTTTCAAAAATCTCAATGGCAGTATCTATCTTCATGCACCAGAGTCTTTAACTCATCTTGAAAATATAGAACCTGAAAAAACAGGAATTGTTGCTAAATCAAGAAAACATTTAAAAGATATTTTAAACATGCGTGATGATGCAGGATTATTTGGGTGGACTCTTTGTATGATACCCACTAAAGTTCTTGCAAAACACGCAAATCTCACTGATCAAGAATATACTGATCAAATAATTAAAGCTTGTTTTCTTGATAAGAAATCTCCTGTTTCACACTGGCAGTCAATTTATAAACAGGGATTAACAATTAAAAAA
>DAOWNP010000064.1 GCA_030642545.1 Desulfobacteraceae bacterium
CTTTTATCATGGCTTTTACCAGAGCAAAAGATATTTTATGTTTTTTTGCAGCTTTTTTTATATAATAATCATATTTTGCTTGTGAATATAGACCAATAGAGTCTATTTTTCGTTCTTTAAAATACAGACTGCCTTTTTTTGCAACAGGAATATTGGTAAAATGAATAGTTCCATCTCTATCAACAGACATAAAAATATCTGCAACCGATTCTGTTTGGCTTATACAAAAAAGAATAAAACAAACTGTTAAAATTATATTTTTGTATAACTTCAAAAAAACCTCTCTTTTTTTAAATTTTTTGCAAATTCTCTAAAACATAACCCCTACCCCTTTTGAAACTGTTTCAACTCCCAAAAGCTCAATTCCCTTTATATCTTTCATGCGTTTCAAACTGCTTTTGGGTAATATACATTTTGTAAAGCCCATCTTTTTTGCTTCTGCAACTCTTATTTCAGCATGACTTATAGCTCTTATCTCTCCTGTTAACCCAACTTCACCCATAACAATAGTATTATTTTCCAAAGGAGTATCTAAAAAGCTTGAAGCTATAGCTGCAATAATACCCAAATCTACAGCAGGTTCATTAATTTTAACACCTCCTGCAACATTCATAAAAATATCATGCCCCATAAGATGCATACCAAGTTTTTTTTCCATAACAGCAGCAAGAAGAGCTACTCTGTTTTGATCAAGACCAAGAATAGTTCTTCTTGGAGTTCCAAAGTTTGTACTGCTTGCAAGAGCCTGAAGCTCAACTAAAATAGGACGGGTTCCTTCCATACTTGCTGTAACAACAGAACCTGCCTCTTTTTCAGGACGTTCTGTCAAAAAAACTGCTGATGGATTTTTCACCTCAGAGAGTCCTGCCTCTTTCATTTCAAACACACCGATCTCATTTGTTGATCCAAACCTGTTTTTAACTGCCCTTAATATTCTGAATATATGATCCCTGTCTCCTTCAAAGTACAAAACGGTATCTACCATATGCTCCATAATACGCGGACCTGCAATAGTTCCATCTTTGGTGACATGACCAACAAGAAAAACAGCTATCCCTGTTTTTTTTGCAAGAATCATAAGCCTCATTGTAGATTCCCGTACCTGAGAAACACTGCCAGGTGCAGATGGGATATCTCCATTATACATGGTTTGAATAGAATCAATAACAAGAATATCTGGTTGTACTGATTTTACCATATTAAAAATAGAGTCAAGATCAATTTCAGAAGCTACAATAAGATTAGATGATATAGAATTAAGCCTTTTCCCCCTGATTTTTATCTGTTTTACAGACTCTTCGCCTGATACATAAAATACTTTATAACCCATTGAAGCATACCCAAAAAGAGACTGGAGCATAAGTGTTGATTTTCCTATGCCGGGATCACCTCCAATCAGTATTAAAGATCCAGATACAAGACCTCCTCCTAACACTCTGTCAAATTCTCCTATATTTGAAAAAACACGAACCTCATCTGCAATATCTACAGAATCAATAGAAACAGGTTCTGTAGATATTTGTGTTTGCTGTATAGCAGGATTTTTAAAAAGGTTTGATGTTTTTACTATCTCTTCAACAATTGTATCCCACATCCCACATCCAGGACATTTACCCATCCATTTCGGTGATTTATAACCACACTCTTTGCAAAAAAAAACTTTTTTAATACCTTTTTTCAAATGTAACCACCTTTTATATTATGTAAAAAAACTATATTTTTATTTACATATTTTGTACAATTCAGATAAAATACTTTTTTAAGTTTTAATTAGAATATTTTACAAATTAACCCCTATCGGATTTTTTTATGTCAATAGATTACCATATACACACACTTCTTTGCAATCATGCAAAAGAAGGAATGGATAAATATATTAAAAAAGCTATTTCTCTTAATTTAAAAGAGATCTGTTTTTTAGACCACTTAACTTTTTCTGATTCAGGAAAAGCTTTGTCCATGAACACAAAAGAAGTTCCTATGTATTTTTATGCTGTGAAATATTTTGCAGATAAATACAAAAAAAAAATTAAAATAAAAGCAGGTCTTGAAATTGATTTTAACATTAAACATGTTAATTTAATAGAAAAAATAGTTAATACATATAATTTTGATGTAATTGGAAGTTCAGTTCATTTTTTAGATGGTATAAATATTGTGAGTAGGAAATATGCAAAATCTGCTTGTAAATTTGATGTTGATACTTTATATTATAAATATTATCACCAGCTTGAAAAAATGCTTTCTTTTGATTATTTTGATTTAATTTGTCATTTTGATGTAGTTAAAAAATTTAATCAATATCCATCAATATCTTTTAAAAAACAGATAAACAATATCTTAGAAAAAGTTGCTTTAAAAAATATTGCTTTAGAAGTAAATACTAGTGGAATACATCATCCTGTTTCATCAATATATCCTGATATTGAAATTATCAAAGAGTGTAAAAAAAAAAAAATATGGCTCTGTATAGGATCTGATGCACATCATCCTAAAATAGTAGGACAAAACTTTGATCTTGCAAAAAAGCTTATTCAATCTGCTGGATACTCTCATATTTGCGGATTTAAAAACCGCAAAAAATATAAGATACCTATAATTTAAAAATTTATTGATATTGCTTCTACTCTCGACAAGCTGCCTGCAAAATGAAAATTAGGATTAAGCTTAAAACATCACTTTACTTTTATACAGGAATTATTACTAAATGAAAAACTCACTGTTTTTACCAAATTTTCTTATTTTCTTATTATCTGCTGTTTGTATAATTCAGGTCTCTTTTTTAATTAATACAAATTATATATATGCAAAATCTTTTGCAAAAACAAAGAAAACTTTGTCAATAGTTGAAAAACAATTAGTTAATGATGGATTTAACAAAGCATATATTACAAAATTATATAAAAGAAAAAATGTTTACTTTGATCCATTAGGTGTATCACTGTTTTTCAGGCATAATGAAACCAAATTAAATTATGATCAATTTAAATCAAAAAAATCCATAAAAAAAGCAAGGCAGTATATGATTAGTCATAAAAATGTTCTAAACAGTGCTGAAAAAGAATTTGGTGTGGATAAAACTGTTATTACAGCGATTATACTGGTTGAAACAAGATTTGGCACTTATACAGGAGACAGATTAATAATAAACACTCTCTCCAGCATGGCTTCTCTTGCTGATCCTGAAACAAGAAACATTTTATGGGAAAAATATTCGGATTCTTCAAAAAACAGCAAAAAAAAATTTGACAAATGGTCTGAAAAAAAGTCTAAATGGGCATATTCTGAATTAAAGGGGCTGCTTGTATTTGCTAAAAGAGAAAATGTTGATCCAGCAAACATTATCGGATCATATGCCGGTGCTATGGGTATTTGTCAGTTTATGCCTACCAATGCTGTTCATCTGTCAAAAGATGGTAATAACGATGGTATTATTGACCTTTTTACCCATGATGATGCTATTTACAGTATTGCCAATTATTTAAAAAAATCAGGATGGTATACGAACATCGACAAAAAAAAAGCATTTAAAGTTATATATTCTTATAATCACAGTAGTTATTATGTAAATATAATATTAGATATTTCTGAGATTTTACAAAAATGAAAATAGAATTTATTATTATAGCAATAGGTATTTTATTTTATATGGCAACATGCTGGGCAATATTAGATATTTCAAAAAAAAATTTTGGTCATATCAAGTATAAAGTTATGTGGGCAATAATATCATTTATCCCTTTTATAGGATGTATCATCTATTTTTTAATAGGTTATAAAAAAGGAGTAAAAAAAATTATAAAACAAACCTCGTAAAATTTTCTAATTTTTGTTGCAGGTATTTTAAGTATAAGTTTTTAAAAGATTGGTGTTAAAATGAAAGTTCTTTACTATAACGAATTAAATGATTCAGGTATTAATGCTCAGGTAAAAAAAACTGTAGAACGGCTCACCGAGAATGATTTTTTTTCAGCAGATGTAAAAAAATTAAAAGGATTTCCATATTATAGAGCCAAACTAAATGATTCAGACCGCCTGCTGTTTACTTTTGGTACATATAAAGATAATAAGTATATTTTACTTTTAGAGATAATCAAAAATCATGATTATGAAAAATCGCGCTTTTTAAATGGTGCATCAATTGATCTTACAAGAATTCAGGCTCTTGAAAAAATAGATCAGGTTCCAAAAGATGACATACGGTCGCTTATTTACTTAAATGATCAGAATACATATTTTCATATGCTGGATAAAATAATATCTTTTGATGATATTCAAAACCAGGTTTTTGGTTTTAATCCACCTATTATTCTTATAGGTTCTGCTGGCAGTGGTAAAACAGTCCTTAGTCTGGAAAAGCTAAAACATTTAACAGGTGATATTTTATATGTTAGTTTATCACCATATCTCGTAGAAAATGCACGAAATCTTTATTACGCAAATCAATATATCAATGAAAAACAAAATATTGATTTTTTATCTTTTCATGAATTTTTAGAAACAATAAAAGTTCCATCAGGTTCTGAACTACAGTATCGTGATTTTGAAAAATGGTTTCATAGGTTTTGTCAAAATTCTTCTTTCAAAAATCCACATCAGCTTTACGAGGAGTTTAATGGTATTTTAACAGGCTTTGATATTACCAGGGCTTGTCTTGACCTGAAGAGTTACCTTGATTTGGGAGTAAGGCAATCTATTTTTCTTGCAGATAAACGAATAGAAGTTTATGCTTTTTTTGAAAAATATCTTAACTATTTGAAAAATGAAAACTTATATTCTCTAAATATGCTATCTTACGATTATCTTTCTTTATGTACTTCCAAGTATGATTTTATTGTTGCAGATGAAGTTCAGGATCTAACTAATATCCAGATACAGATACTTTTAAAATCACTTAAAAAAGCTGATAATTTTATTCTCTGTGGAGATGCCAACCAGATTGTACACCCAAATTTTTTTTCCTGGGCAGCTGTTAAATCTATGTTTTACCATCAAAAAATCAAAAGCAGAAAAAAAATTATACGGGTTTTGGATGCTAATTATCGTAATTCTCATAAAGTAACTGATTTGGCAAACAATCTTTTGCGTATAAAAACAGCTCGTTTTGGATCTGTTGACAGGGAAAGTAACTATCTTGTAAAATGTATATCTGATAAAAATGGAGAAGTTGAGTTTTTTGCAGCAAAACCAAAAGTTATGGGTGAATTAAATACCAAAACATGTAAGTCTGCCCGTACAGCAGTGATTGTTATGAGACCTGAAGCAAAAAAGAATGCTCGCCAGTTTTTTAAAACTCCTCTTCTTTTTGCTATTCACGAAGCTAAAGGACTTGAATATGAAAATATTGTTCTTTTTAATTTTATTTCGGAAAACGCAAAAGAATTTGCTGAAATTATTAATGGAGTTACACCTGAAGATTTGTTTTCTGATTTAAAATATGCCCGTGGTAAAAACAAAAAAGATAAATCTATAGAAATTTACAAGTTTTTTATCAATGCCCTTTATGTTGCTGTTACCCGTAGCTTTAAACGCCTTTATATAGTTGAAAGCAATACAAATCATGATATTTTTAAATTACTTGGTTTAAAAATCACTAAAGGCCAAATAAAAGCTAAGATCAATGTTTCAAGTAAAAAAGAGTGGAATGAAGAAGCTCGAAAGCTTGAGCTTCAAGGAAAAACAGAGCAGGCAAAAGAGATCAGGGAAAATATTTTAGCTCAAAAAGATGTTCCGTGGGAAGTTTTAACACCTGAAAACCTCACAGATCTGAAAGAGAAAGCTTTAAACCCTGATAAATATAATCGTCAAGCCAAGAAAATTTTGTTTGAATATGCACTTCTTCATAATATTCCATATTTGTTTGATGCTCTTTCTGTATTAAAATTTAAACAGGCACAAAAGCCAATCCAATATCAAAAAGTTATTGAAACCCGCTATTATAATGCATATCAACAAAAAAATTATAAAAATCTTATTAAATTAATAGAAATGTATGGTATTGATTTCAGGAATCAGTTTAATCAAACTCCAGTTATGATTGCATCATATCTTGCTAAAGCTGATCTGATAAAGATTTTGAAACAGAGTGGAGCAAAAGTAAATCTTACTGATAATTGGGGAAGAACTCCGCTTCAGATAGCCCTGCGACGTGCCTATCAATCAAAAGATTATGCAAAAAAACATATTGGTAAAATATATGCAGATTTGGTTTCTTCCAATATCAAGGTTAAAGTGGAAGGTAAAATGATCAAAATTGATAACAAGCTTATGGAGTTTTTTCTTTTAAACTCAATGATTGCAAAACTTGAAGATATTCTTAGATCAAAGATCAAAAAAAAATTACCATCTTTTGAAACAGCTGATTTTATAGAAGCTTTGAAAAATTTCCCCGATCATGTTATTCCTGCTTATCGAAAAAAACGTTCGTATCTCTCTTCTGTTCTTGCAAAAAACGAGGTAAATCGTGATGTTTCATACAATCGAAAACTTCTTGTGCGAATATCCCTCGGGCATTATATTTTAAACCCAAATATTGAAATTAATATACAAGAGCAATGGATTAATATTTATGATTTGATTCATATAAAAGAGTTGGAAAAAGAAAAGAGTGATGAAAAACTTCAATATTTTATCAGTTTTATACGAGATTGTCAGGAACGTTAATTTGTAAAAAGGTTATTTAAAAAAAACCTGATAATTGAGTAATAGTTAGTAATATTTTCTTTAAAAGATTATTTTTATTGACAATGTTAAATTGGAAAGTATATTAAATGCCTAATAATTAGTAATATCTTTATTTTAAACACCATTTTTTATTTGGTAGACTTGATCATAACAGAGATCATAAAAAGTAACTATAATAAAAGATCAGAACCAGGTTGTTCAACGTAAAACAGCGTTTGGTAATAGCTTGTTGATGTGATTATAATATAATGTAAAAGGCATGTTAGTATGGAAAATTCAAAAAATATTTCATATGGTCCGTTATGTCCGTTACTTCCAATTGCTTTAAATAAACACTTAAAAGCTTATGAGCTTGAACATGATGATTTTTATACAATAACAGATAAAAAAGGGTTTAAATATTACAGGGTTGATATTAAACATACAGATTTTTCAAAGTTAAAAAAAATTATTGAAGAATGTAAAAATATAGAAAATAAAAACTGGAATGCACAAAGTGATTTCTATGAATATATTATGGAACGGGACTTATTAATTTATATTTTAAAAGATAATAAAATAGCCGGATTTTTTTTGCTTTCATACTGGGTGAGTGACAGATATATTGTATTTGGATTTGATGAAGCAATAGTAAAAAAAGTCTACAGGGGCGTAAACCTTGCTCTTGCAATGTGCGGTCTTGCTTCAAGAACTTTATACCTTAAATTTTCAAAACAGAAACAAAAGTTTAAATATGTAATGCAAATTCTTACTCCAAATATATCTGTAATAAATGGTATATATAAATACAGATTTCTTTTTGCAACTATGGAGGCCAGTACTTTTAAACCCGATAAAAATCTGATGAAAATTCATGATAAACTTCTTTTGCGGGAAAAAACAACGCTTGTTAATAAAGATTATTCTTTTTTTTTCGAAAATATATTTCCAGGGTCAATTAAGAAAACAGATAAAAAAATAAAATGTCCGGAAAAACTAAAAAAGATGATTCCTCCTGAAGTTGATTTTATTAAAAGGGGAGATTCTTTTGCTTTTTTGGCATCTTTTTCTATGTTGACGTGTTTGCCTGGAATTACAACACTTATGTTTAAGTGTTTTGGGAAAAAATATTTGACTAATAATAATATTGGTATTTTTTTAAAAAACCTTCTGCTCTAAATATAATCTCACCCCCTGTTTTTTCTGTCAACCTGTAGAACAGAAATTCTACATAGGTCTTGTAAGTTATTTTGTTTCCCCTCCTAATTGATAAAATCGAATTTAATAGCAGCGTATTTTTTTTGTTAAAAAATAGTGTAATTTATATGAAAGTCTTTTTTAATACTGTTATTTCAATATATTACAAATAGTCAAAAAATCTTACCTTTGACCATAGACTTTCATGCTTTGTTGTGGTCGACAGGTCGTGGTGGTTTTTTAAATAGTTATTTTATTGACAAGGTTAAACTAAAAATCATATTAAATGCTTGGTATCTGATAAGCTCTTTCTTTAAATAACAATTTTCACTTGGTAGATTTGATTTATAAGTTATACAAAACAAAATAGCTATAATAAAGGATCAGAACCAGTTTTTCAACGCAAAAAAATTAGATAAATTAATGTTTTGTAACAGCTTTTTGATGTGGTTACAATATAATGTAGTGTAAAAGGTATTTTAGTATGGAAAATTCAAAAAATATTTCATATGGTTCATTACTTCCGATTACTTTAAATAAAAATTTAAACGTTTATGAGCTTGAGTATGATGATTTTTATACAATAACAGATAATAACGGGTTTAGATATTACAGGGTTGATATTAAATATACAGATTTTTCAAAGTTAGAAAAAATTATTAATGCCTGTAAAGAGATAGAAGATAAAAGCTGGAATGCTCAGGATGATTTTTATGAATATATTAGGGAACGGGATTTATTAATTTATATTTTAAAAAATAATAAATTAGCAGGATTTCTTCTGCTTTCATACTGGGTAAGTGATAATCATATTATATTTGGGTTTGATGAAACAATGGTAAAAAAAGCACATAGGGGAGCGAACCTTGCTCTTGCGATGTGTGGTCTTGCTGCAAGAACTCTATACATTAAATTTTCAAAACAAAAAAAGATTAGATATGTAATACAGGTTATTACTCCAAATTTAGGTGTAATAAAGGGTATGCACAAATACAGGTTTCTTTTTGTAACCATGGCCAATGCTTTTAAACCTGATAATAATCTGATGAAAATACACGACAAACTTCTTTTGAGAGAGAAAAAACAACACTTGTTAATAAAGATTATCCTTTTTTTCTTACAAATATGTTTCCAGGATCAGTTAAAAAGACAAATAAACAAATAAAATGCCCGGAAAAACTGAAAAATATGATTCCTCCTGAGATTGACTTTATTGACAGGGGAGATTCATTTGCTTTTATGGCTGCTTTTTCTAAATTCTCATGTTTGCCTGGAATTACAACTGTTATGTTTAAATGTTTTGGTAAAAGATATTTAAGTAACAAAAATATTGGTATTTTCACAAAAAGTTTCTCATTAAAAACACACCAATAAAGTGGTGCTAACTTGAAGCATCGGCGTTCATTAAAATAATAATGTAGCTTATTAAGTGAGTGTTGTTATCTTTAAAAAAACACTGTTCTGTAAAGCTTCTATAATAGTATATATACTTAGAAGTTAATATTGAAAGATCGTTAGAAAATATTTGGTACTGATATGGGTGTGGTATATGTTAAGTGCTAATAAAATAAATTTTTTGGGTCCATTTATCTAAAATATACAACTTTACTCTTTACATTGAAAAGTATTAGTTTATTAATGCTATTTATGAATAATAAAATAAGAAATAAATACTACTATCAGCTTATTGAAACTATAACTAAAATACTATATCTTGTGATATGAAAAAAAGTGAAGATACATAAATTTTAGATTGGAGTAGTAATAATGAGGAATTTAAAACGATTTTATTTGATAATTATTTTTTTGGTTGTAGTTAGTATTTTTGTTTTAAATGGATATAGTAGTAGTGGTAGCGGTGTGGATGGTCATACACTGTTTTTTGTAGAAGATTCTGAAGGTGTAACTGATCAAATAAAAAAAAATTTTTCAATTAAAACAAGTATTATAAAGAACGTGGATGAAATAACTTCCACAAATAGGCACATAGATTTAGAGTTAGATTTGTTCGATCTGAAAACTCAAAGACAGATGGAATAGCTGGCTCTTTTGATGTTTTTGTGATTTTAGATCGGGCAAAGATGACCTGAATCTATTATGTATAATTGC
>DAOWNP010000206.1 GCA_030642545.1 Desulfobacteraceae bacterium
AACCCTGTTAAAGGAATACGGTTTGGAATAAACTTGACCCCTAATCTGTTCTATAAAATTATAGTATAATTATTATGTTGCATTATCATATTTTAATTTGATATCTTTAAATAAGAAATTATTTTTTCTATTTTCTATTATCAAACTCAAAACTTACTTGCCTTGAACTTTTTAAATAAATAAATTATTTTGTTAACCTTCCTTATATCTTAAAAAAAAGAAAAAAAATGAATGAAAATACTTTTTCAATCCTTATTGTTGATGACAATAAAATGAATGTTAAGCTTCTCGAAAAAGTTTTGACAAAAGAGGGGTATGTTACACTATCTGCATACAATGGTAAAGATGCTCAGGATATAGCCTGCAAAGAAAACCCGGATATTATTCTCCTTGACATTAAAATGCCAGGAGAGGATGGCTTTTCAGTTATTAAATTTTTAAAAAGCCGACCTGATACATCTTCTATACCTGTTATTTTTCTGACAGGTCTTTCTGATATTAAATCAAAATTAACCGGATTTGATTTAGGAGCAGTAGATTACATTTTAAAACCATTCCATCCAAAAGAAGTAATTGCCAGGGTAAGGCTGCACTTGAAATTATCCATAGCTACCAATGCCCTGATAGCAGACCAGGCACATAAATTAAAACAGATTACAGAAGCTCAAATATCTCTTTTAATAAAACCATCTATGTACCCTGAAGCAAATTTTGGGATATTTTATGATTCGTTGCACGAAGCTGGAGGAGATTTTTATGATATTTTACCCATTTCCAAAGAAATTTTTGGATATTTTGTAGCTGACTTTTCAGGCCATGATATAAAAACAAGCTACTATACAGCTTCTATAAAAGCTTTGTTAAAACAAAACTGTTCTCCTGTATATCAACCAAATGAAAGCATAAAAATAATAAATGAAATTTTAATAGAAATATTACCTGAAAATAAATATCTTACAGCATGTTACACAAAATTAAATAGAAAAGCCAAAGAATTAATCATAATCAATGCAGGTCATCCCCCTATTGTTTATGTACCAAAAAACAAAGATCCATATCTTATAGAAATAGGTGGAGATATTATAGGTATATTTCATAATGCTTTTTTTGAACAAGAAACTTTAAATGTAGCTGAAGGAGATAGATTTTATATTTATTCAGATGGGTTGATTGAATCTGCTGAAGAACAAAAAGTATGGACAGCAGGAAGCACAAAACTGTTAGAAATAATTGATAATGCACGAGATATTCCTATAAAAGATACTCCTGATACAATAGTAAAAAAAATGTTTGAGAATTCAGAAAAACCTGATGATGACATCGTTTTGATTGGAGTAGAAGTATAAGGGATTTTCTAATACTTTTTATTTCTTTAAATATTTTTTGGTTCTTGGGAATTTTCAAATATGATTATGCAAAATTCTTTTCAAATAAATAAAAAATCTAAAAGCATGAAAATTATTTTTCCATCAACTTTTGCTAATATTGATCTGACAGTTAAACATAGTATTCAATTTTTAAAAGACTTAAAAATATCCTGTGATTTATTTAAAATAAATTTGCTTTTAAGAGAAGGCTTAAGCAATGCAGTAAGGCATGGCAACAAAATGGACGAGCACAAAATAGTAAACTATAGTATCAAAATTGACCATAACAATATAATTATTGAAATCAAAGATCAGGGAGATGGTTTTATCAAAAAAACCCATACAGATAAAAAACAGACGAATTCTTTGGAAGATCACGGTAGAGGAATTTTAATAATGGAAGGTTTCAGTTCAATAATAAAATACAATAAAAAAGGTAATAAACTTACATTACGTCTGCCTGTAAAATAAAACAACAACACGTTCCTAATGGACAAAACAACTTCCTCAATTAATAGATTCAAGCCATCTTTTCAACTTCATCAGGAGCACTATCCTGTCTGCTGATCCATATAAAAGTTCCCTTGCTCTTATCCTGGAAAGTGACCAAAAATGCTGGGGCGGCTTTTTTTCGGTTTTAGATTAGATAAAAAATGTCTTCCCCATTATTAAAAAAACTCCTTAGTTCAGCTATTTTGAGTAAAGATATTGATGGATTCCGGAAAACAATTCAAAAACTAACCCTTGAATCTTGAACAAACAAAACAATTATGATTAAATTGAAACCATGAATACACAAAGTGATGATAATAACTCGTGAGTCATAAGTTTCTTTTTCAAAATAGAGACCTGTTTTTAGGCACATGTCTATCATAGCCTTCGTAATTGAAGGTATCATTTTGTTTGCAGAAGAGAGGGGGGATCTTTGCTTTCTCCTCCGACAAATAAAATTTATCATGAGCAGGCAATCACGCATATAACATCCTGGAGATTTTTATCACGTTACAAGCCGACAGGTTGTTACAGAACTAAATAAAATATTTTTATCTCACAATATATTGTATCTTATAAGGAATTTTAAAATCTCTATTCTGCAGGCAGCCTTTCGAGAAATATTGCAATATGTTTCTTTTTAGAGTATTAAGGTATGATAGTTTTAAAACAATTGGTACATTATTTAATATTAAAAAATATGAACCATAAACCACATTTTAATTATTAAGATGTGTCCACCTTAGTTTTCCCTTGATAAAATATAATCTGAATTATATACTTTTTGCATGTATTATATAATATCTATTAAGATTATTGTTATTATAAACAGATTAGAAATGGAGATTTTTTATGAAAAACAGGTTTAAAAATATCTCATTATATTTCTTCATTATTGTCTTGACAGGAGCTGCTCCACTTTTTGCTATAGAAACCGCACCAAGAATTTCAGATAGAGAAATTATAGAAGCTCTTATAGAAATTAAAATTGAGCAAAAAGCATTAAAAGAATTAATGAACGAACGTTTTGAACAGGTAGATAAACGTTTTGAGCAGGTAGACAAACGTTTTGAACAGATGTTTAATCTTATATTGTCTCTTTTCGGTTCACTAATGGTTTTAATTATTGCCGTTCTCGGTTATTCAATCTGGGACAGACGGACAGTTACAAAAAAAGTATCAAAAAGAGTGGATGAAATCGAAGAAGATCTTGATATTAAAGACATAAATGGCTCCAAATTAATACGGCTGATTAAAGCTCTGAAAAATTTATCAAAAGATGACCACAGGCTTGCTGAAGTTTTACGTAATTTTAACCTGCTCTAATTATACATAAACAACACATCTTATATAAAAGACAAGAAAATGGAAAAGCAGAGCATATGATAAGCTGCAAAATCAATTGCAAAGGATATTGATAGAAATTACAAAAAAAGTCAGTTATACACCCCTAAAGACAAAAAAACTTTTTATCTTTATTAAGTAGTTTACAAATTCTATATTTAAAAGACATGTTTATAAAGAATTTGTTCTTGAAACATTCCGTTATTATTCTTTAGTTCTGTTTTTGTTACCATACCAGTTAATCTGTCTGCAAATCCCTCTTATAATACTTACTTCTTTTGCTCTTAAATTTAATCTTCCTAAAAAATTCCTAACATTATTCATCCAGTAATCTGGATTTTCAGGATTTATAAAACTTATTTTAATTAATATATCTTTTAACTGCTCATACATTCCTTCAAGTTCATGATGAGTAGCTATTCGGGGCAGATATGGTTTGTGTGTTTTATTTTTTTTTTCTAAAAACAGAGTGTAACAGATTATAATTACAGCCTGTCCAAGATTTAAAGATGAAAACTCACAGGTAGGTATATTTACCAGTTTATTGCAATATCTTATATGATCATTAGTCAACCCTGAAGCTTCAGGTCCAAAAAGGATGGCTATCTTATTTTTTTTTGATATGGGAATTAAGGATCTCGCCAAAGTTTCAGGTAAATTTACACCACATCTATGTTTTCCTAATCTTGCAGTTGTTCCTACAATATAACTAAATTCACAAAGAGCCTGATTAATATTATCAAAAACAGAAATATTATTAACTATCTCTTTTGCATTATGGGTTGCCATTTTACAAATTTTCACAATATCAAAATCTTCAGGATTAACTACAATTAATTTACTTAATCCCATATTGCAAATAGCTCTACATACTGCCCCGATATTCTCAGGATATCTGGGGCAAATCAGTACAATGGTAATGTTTTTTAAATTTATACTGCTATTATCCATTAAATAATTTCAAAATTATTAAAAAAATATCCTATCTCAAATTCAGCGGTCTCTGGTGCATCTGACCCATGTACAACATTTTTTTCTATATCTGTTGCAAAATCTGATCTTATAGTTCCTGGCTCAGCTTCTTTGTAATTTGTAGCTCCCATGAGACCCCGATATTTTTTTATTACATTTTCTCCTTCAAGAGCCATGACAACCACAGGACCTGATATCATAAACTCAATTAAGCTGCCAAAAAAAGGCCGTTCGTTGTGAACAGTATAAAATCCCTCTGCCTGATTTTTATTCATGTGAATCATTTTTATTGCAATAATTTTTATAGAATTATTCTCAAGTCGTTTAATGACTTCACCAATAATATTTTTTGCTACACCATCCGGCTTAATAATAGAGAGTGTTCTTTCCATAATAATTTTCCTTTCATTTTAAAGGGATGTTCATAACACAGGGCATCAGATTAATCCATTGCCCAAATTATAACCCATTATTTTATTTTTATACATTATACTTTAACCCGGACTATATTTGCTCCAAGTTTTTGTAACTTTTTTTCAATTGCTTCATATCCACGATCTAAATGATAAACCCTGAAAACTTCAGTCGTTTTATCAGCTATTAGTCCAGCAAGAATAAGAGAAGCACTCGCTCTTAAATCTGATGCCATAACCTGAGCACCATTTAGTTTTTTTATCCCTTTTACCATGGCTGTTCTTCCTGAAACAGTTATATCTGCCCCCATTCTTTTTAATTCACTTACATGAATAAAACGGTTTTCAAATATTGTTTCAGAAACAATACTGATACC
>DAOWNP010000085.1 GCA_030642545.1 Desulfobacteraceae bacterium
TTCAACTTTCTCATTCAAATTTTTAAAGAAATTTCAGATATATACAAACAAAGACCAAGCAGAATTGATAAGAATGAATTAACAATTTTAAGCAGAAAAATCGCAGCATATTATCAAAAAAAACCATTTAAGATAAATCTTTTACATAATCCTGCTAAAGCTTTAAATATCTCCATCATTACTCTTATCTTAAAAGGTAATATCTGGTCAATATATATAAATAATGATGAGAATTCACTTATTTCAAGCACAAATATAATAAATATTATAACTTTTCTGGTATGGAATAATATTTTTTCCAGCAGCATCCTGAGAATGAAGCCTAACTCTTCTTCAGTAACACTGCAGGAAATCATTAACCTTGGAAATCGTATAAAAAATCAATTTGGTAATTACGTTATTCTGCAAACTGAATTATCTGACTATCTTGAAAAGGAAAAAACAGTAAGATTGCTGCTTGTTTTAAGTTTTGAACATTCACCCTGGGAAAAAAATATAAATGATTTTTGTGTTATATATAAAAATAACTGGGGAGAACTTTTTGTTAAAAAATTTAAATCACCTTTAAAATTATCTGCTTTTATAAAAAAACTAAATTATAAAAACACAAATACAGAGATAAATTATTATCTGCAAAGAAATTGTACCTTTTATGAAAGAATTATTGACCGTACAAAAAAACTAATCATTCTCTCTTTAAATACTTGATAAAATTAGTCTGCTTTTTTCATATTTATCTCCCAAAAACACACTGATTTTAGGGTCACGGGATTTTATTTGTTTCCATGACCCTAAACACTTTTTGCATTACTTGATTTTCAGCAAAACCTCTTTAAATTCATTATTTATCATTTCAGTCATTGCAGCAGCTTTATTTAAAACCTCTGCTGCATTTGCAACCTTGGAACCCTCTAATTTTTTCATCCAGTCCCTATAGGTATCTGCATGATCTTCATTATGTTTTATCCAATGTTCCAACAATTTTACAAATTTTTCTTCAAAAGTTAACACTGTATCATCATTATTATGATGGTGGTGGTGATGTGTATGATCAGACATTTTCACTTTCCTTTTCAATATGAAATTTATAAAATAAATTTAAGAATATCATAACTTCAAAAATTTTGCTTTTCAACATGATTTATGCTAATAAACATAAAATTTTTAGAAAATACAAAACTATAAATAAATCTAAAAAAAAAAATTTATCCTTTGTTTGAAATTATATTCAGGTATTGTAATTTCAAACCATGCTTTTTTCTTTACTCAAGGACACAATATGTTTAAAAGAATCTGGACTCTTTTTATTGCACGTAACAAAGAATTTTTTAGAGATAAATCAGCTCTGGGCTGGAACATACTTTTCCCATTTCTTATTATTATAGGCTTTAGTGTGATGTTTAGTGGAAATGGTCAGACTTCATATAAAATAGGACTTTTTACCATAGAAAACTCTTTGAATAAAACAGATGATATAAGTGATTTTAAAAATAAAAAATATATACAGATTATTAAATTTTCATCCTTCGATTCTGCTATATACAGCTTAAAACATCATAAGATAGATTTTATAATTGATCCTTTAAAAAACAGATACTGGACAAGCAAAACATCTCCTAATGGTAAAATTGTTGAAGATCTATTTAAATCAAGTATTTGTAAAAATGAATCAAAATACATAAAAGAAAGTATAAAAGGCAATGAAGTACCTTATATTGAATGGCTTTTCCCAGGTATTATCGGTATGAATATGATGTTCAGTGCACTTTTTGGAGTTGGATATACTGTTGTAAGATACAGAAAAAATTTCGTCCTCAAGCGTTTAAGTGTTTCGCCTATAAAACCATTCGAATTTTTATCTGCACAGATAATATCAAGACTTTTTCTTATTGCTGCAACAACTATAATTGTTTATATTGGGTGTTTCTTAATTTTTGACTTTCAATGCCATGGATCTTATTTTGCTCTTATTCTAATTTTTTTCTTAGGCGGATTCAGTATGATTGCTATGGGTCTTGTTATTGCCTCAAGAAGCAGCAGCGAAGAATTTGCCAATGGAGTTTTAAATCTTATAACATGGCCGATGATGTTTTTATCTGAAGTCTGGTTTTCTCTTGAAGGCGCAAAGCCATGGGTAAAAAAGTTTTCCCTTGCTTTCCCTTTAACTCACATGATAGCAGGTACAAGAAAAATAATGAATGACGGTGCTTCTTTATTTGAAATTAAAAATCATGTTATTATACTTTTTTTTATGTCTGTTATACTCCTTGCTATAGCTTCTTATCTGTTTAAGTGGAATAAAGAATAAAGGCGACTCTCTAAAAAACTTTAGAGAAGTGCCTTTATCTATTTTTATAAAGGAGTTAACTTATAACTCTTTTATAACATCTGCAATCTCCAGCAACAACTGCAGAAACTAATGCATCATCAGGATCAATTTTTTTTTTGCAGCAGCAACCATTTCTAATGCTGAATCCTATGCGGCATCTTCTTTATGTACGATATAAGCAAAAATATGTAATCAAAAAAACATGGCTGCTTTATGTTTTATATGAAAGTCTTTTTTAATACTGTTATTTCAATGTATTACAAAAGGTCAAAAAAAATCATTTGACTTTTGACCACAAACTTTCATCCTTTGTTGTGCTCATCTGAGCATAGTGGTTCTTCAACAAGTCTATTAATCTTATGTAACAGAAATGTAAATATCCCGTATTTACTTGTAGGTAGGAATAATTTTTATAATTAAAATTACTGGTTTTTACTTGAAAAATAATAAAATATATAATATTAGTTTCCTAATCTAATTCATAAATCACAAAAACTATGATCATATGCAGAAACTAATTATTATTCTACCTCTCATTTTTCTTATATTATCTAACTGTAAAATTTCAGGTACAATAACAGATACAGATAACAACAAGCTTGAAGGCATAACAGTTATTTTAAAACAACAAGGTCATGAAAATATAACTGCAATTACAAATAAGCATGGGAAATATTTTTTTACGCACATTTCATCAGGTCAATACACAATAATCCCAGGAAAATGCACTATTGCAAACCCTTTAAACTATATATTAGACAAAAACATAAAAGATATTAAAGAAATGGATTTCACACTTGGCTGTGTGAAAATAGGAATGCCATATGGTTTTACAGAGTCATTGCTTCAGTTTTTTGGAAAGGACATATTAAGAAATTGCAAAGATGCTATTGAAGAAAATAATGCCATTCTTATTAAACTTTCGGTTTTTAACCTTAACAGCAAAATTGAAGAAAAATTAAATACAATAAACGCATTACTTGTTCCAGGAGGCTACGATATTAACCCTGCTCTGTATAAAGAAAAAAAACATGAAAAGACTGGGACGATTGATTTTATGCTTGATTCACTTGAACTAAAAGCATTACAATATGCAAATGATAATCTATTGCCTATACTTGGTATATGCAGGGGGCAGCAAATGATCAATGTATTTTATGGAGGATCTCTTTACCAGGATATTCCAACACAATTTAAAGGAACCCCAAAAGTAGCACACCTTTCTTGCAATGATATCTGCTTCCATGACATAGAAATATATAATGATACAATACTGCTCAAGATTATGGGAAATAATTTTTTAAATGTTAATTCTATACATCATCAGGCAGTTAAAAAACTTGCAGAAAATCTCAGGTTTTCTGCAAAATCAGCAGATGGAATAATTGAAGGAATTGAAAACAAAAACATGCAGCATTTTGTACTTGGTGTACAATTTCACCCTGAAAAACTAAGGAAATCCAAACCAGAATTCAACAAAATATTTGAAACTTTTATATTAGAAACAAGCAAATCCAATAGTAAATACTAAAAAACGTTTATAAAACAACAAACCACAATCTATATAAAGAATAAAAAAAGCCTCTCTAAAAAATTTAGAAAGGCTTTTTTTTATCTATTTTTATAAAGGAGTTAGCTTATAACTCTTTTATAGCATCTGTAAGTTCTGGAATAAAATCAAGAATATCTGTAATAATACCTATATCTGCAACCTGAAAAATAGGGGCTTTTGAATTTTTGTTTACAGCTATTATATATGGAGATCCTTTAATTCCACCTAAATGCTGGAATGATCCACTAATACCCATTGCCAGATAAACTTTTGGTTTTACTGTCTGACCAGATGTTCCAACCTGACGTGATTTTTCCATCCATTTAGAATCAACAATAGGTCTTGAGCAGGAAACATCAGCTCCCATTGCTTCAGCAAGTTCTTGAGCAATCTCAATATTATCTTCATCTTCAATTCCACGACCAATAGATACAAGAACATCAGATTTAGTAATATCAACATCTCCTGCTTCAGCTTCAACAATTTCTAAAAATGTTCTTGTTACTGACAGGTCACCGGCATCTCCTGATTTATCAACAACAGAACCACCAGCACTTTTACTCTCATCAGCAGCAAATACACCAGGTCTAATATTTAATACAACACCGGCTGATATATCACAAGTAACATGAGTACTTACCTGTCCACTGTATTCCTGACGAACAATTTTTAAAATATTTCCATCTATTCCTTCAAAACCAACTACATCTGCAACAAATGCAGAATCATTTTTTATAGAAAGACCAGGTCCTAAGTCCATTCCAAAAGTATCATGAGGAAGCAGTACTATACTCCCTTTAGGTAAAATATTTACAAGTGCTTTACGTACTATTTCAGCATTTGGATATGAAAGAACTTCATTATCAACTTTTAATACTTCACTGTATGATGCAGCAATATCCTGGCAAACTTTATCAAGGTCTGCACCTGAACCAGTAACAACAGCAGAAACTGATGCATCAGGATCAATTTTTTTTGCAGCAGCAACCATTTCTAATGCTGAATCCTCTGCTGCACCATCTTTATGTGCAATATAAGCAAAAATCTGTGGCATTCTTAAAGTCCTCCATTAGCTTTTAACAGTTCAATCAGTTTTCCTATAATCTCTTCAGTGCTACCTTCAAGCATTTCTGCTCCATCTCCAAGATCTGGTACAAAATAGTCAACTCTTTTAACCTTTGCTCCTGCTTCTCCAACAGCAGATGCATCAATACCAAGGTCTGAAGCAGACATAACAGGTATATCAACTGAGGCAACCTTTCGAATTCCCCTTATACCAACATATCTCGGTTCATTAATTCCGGTTTGTATAGAAAGAACGCAAGGCATAGAAATATCATTCATTTCCTGATTTCCACCTTCTATTTCACGCCCTACTTTAAGTTTACTATCTCCAATATCTATTTTATTAACAAGGGATGCATATGGAAGATCAAGCATGGCTGCAAGCATACCTCCAACCTGTGCTGCTCCACCTTCGGCCTGTGCTCCTGTGAGTATTAAATCGTAATTACCTTTATCAACAGCTGCTTTTAAAATAGTTGCAATACCTTTTCCATCTGAATTTTCAAATGCATCATCAGATAAAAGCAGACCATTATTTGCTCCCATTGCCATTTCACGTCTCAAAATCTCTTCAGATTCGTCATCTCCAATTGTAACTACAGTTACACTTCCACTGCCTGCATTTTCTACAATCTGAATAGCTTCTTCAACAGCATAATTATCCCATTCATTTACTGAATAAACAAGATCATCACGTTCAATATCACTACCGCTGCTGTTGACCTCTATTTCATTTTCTGAGGTGTCAGGAACCCTCTTGACACATACCAATATCTCCATTTATTCCTCCCAAAATATCAAGGTAAATTTAATTTAAGCAATAAAACAGTTATTAACAAAAAAAACTAAATATACACAGATTGTCCAAAAAAGTTTCCTTATTAAAACAGTCCATGTAAATATGTATAGATTGTCACATAATAAATTTCACAAGGAAAGAGAGGAGATAATACTAATCGTATATCTCCGACCGATAACGCAGTGAAATTATTTATGTAACGGTCTATAATATTATCTAACTATATGCCTCTCTATCAATTCTACAAAATCAATAGCTTCTATCTTGCCTTCAAACCCTGCAACTTTTATTGCATCTTCTAAATTTACAAGGCAAAATGGACATGCAGTGACTATAACATTAGCACCAGCTTCATTGGCCATTTCAACTCTTAAAACACCCATTCTTGTTTCTTCTTCTGGCTCATAAAAAAGCATTAAGCCTCCACCACCACAGCAAAATGACCGGTCACGACTTTTTTCCATATCAACACGGGTCAAGCCTGGTATTGCATCAAGTGCTTCTCTTGGATCTTCATAAAGGTTATTATGTCGTCCCAAGTAGCATGGATCATGATATGTATATACTTTTTCAGGATCTTCACAGGTATCTAATTTAATTGTACCCTCTTTAATACAACGTGCTACAACCTGAGTTATATGTTCAACTTCAGGCAGACCGCTATATTCATTTTTAAGTACATTAAACGCATGAGGATCTGCTGTAATTATTTTTTTTGCACCAGACTCTATAATAGCAGTTGTATTTTGGTCTTTAAGATCTTGATAAAGCATCTCTTCACCAAATCGTTTGACTTCATTACCACTATCTTTTTCAAGTTTGCCAAGAATTGCAAAATCAATACCCGCTAAGCTCAGAATTTTGGCTGTTGCTTTTGATAAATCCTGCATTCTATCATCATAGGATGAGATACTGTCAACAAAATAAAGATTCTCTGCTGTCTCGCCTTTTTCAACTAATTTTACTGGACATTCAGCTGCAAACTCTTTATCCTTAGTCCACTCACTTCTCTTTTTCTCCATTTTACCCCAGGGATTACCTCTTTTTTCAAGAGCTTTAAGGGGTTTTTGAAGAGACTGTGGAACCATACCTTCATCTACCATTCCTCTTCTTAAATCTACTATTTTATCAATATATTCAATTCCAAGAGGACATTCCTGCTCACAGGCACCGCATGTAGTACATGACCAAATCTCATCTTCTGAAAATATTCCGCCGATAAGAGGTTCTGATTTAATAAAGCTGCCTCTTATAGGATAGTGCTCAAAACAATAATCACGAGCTTTTATGCTTATAAATCTTGGAGAAAGCGGTCTGCCTACTGCATTTGCAGGACACTGATCAGAACACCTTCCGCAATCAGCACATGTATAAAAATCAAGCATATGTTTCCATGTAAAATCTTCGAACTTTTTTACTCCAAAAGATTCAAGTTCATCCAATTTATCATCGGTAACACCATACATAACTGGCTTGATATTTCCTTTTTTTGTACGCATGAACAAAACATTGAAAAATGAAGTGATAACATGAAAATGTTTTCCAAGAGGTAGAAAACATAAGAAAAAAAAGAATGTTATATCATGAACATAATAAGATAAAATATGAACAGTTTGAAGAGATGATTGTGAAAAATTGAGTAAAAACAGTTTTGAAAACCATACAAGCGTTCCAGGCATGAGATGTGCTACCTCAAAAGCACCGGTTTTAACCTGAGCTGCTACAAAACTTGCTTCAAAAAAGCTCTCAGAAAGCATCAAAAGACTGATTATTCCAAGAACAAAAACAGCTTCAGCTGTATGATCATGTCCGTATTTTTCAGGAACACTATATCGAGCTGGTTTATAAACACCTCTTCTTACAGCTGCTATAATACATGCTATTAAAACACCTGTTGCTGCAATATCTTTTAAAATATTGTATATATCACCTATGCAGCCTCCAAAACCTGGAAGAACAAAATCATTTGACAACCCTATTACAACAAGAGATGTTGATCTTATTGAAAGTATCAAAAATCCTATAAAAATAACTATATGCAAAATACCAGCAAGCCGATATCTGGGTTGACGCCACTGCATAAGCCAAATCTTTAAAATATTAAACAATCGGTTAGGCAGATTATCAAAACGATAATCAGGAGCTGCTTTTACCAGAGGTGCAATTCGTTTAGCCATTATAAACGTAAATATCGCAACCCCGATAACAGGAATCAGCAGTGAAAAAATCACTGTTGGAATCCCTAAAACTGAAAAGCTTTGCGGAGAAACTAAAATCGGGTCCATAATTTCCTTTCCTTAAATTTACATGTCAAAAATTATTACAATAAATTATTAAAAATATATTTTAAGCAGTAAAACAAGACTGCATTAAGCTAAAAAATATCAGAAATTTTTCTGATATATTATTCTACTATCAATTAGATTATTGTTAATTATTGAATTAACTAATAAACAATAACAGTTACGTCAAGTAATTTTTAACCATTAGGAACGTCAAATCTGTTTTTTTATCCTTTCATAACATCAATCATGGTAAAAACAGATCCTTTTTTTCCTGATTTAAGTTTACTATTCAAAAAACAAACAGCATCCAGAGTTCCTTCCGTGTAAATATCTCTTCCACAAATATTATGTGTAAAACTAAACTTAGCTGTTTTATCCTTTGATGTTAAAGTATATGTATGCCATCCATGCCCATCTATATATTTTTCTGGAATTTTCCAGACAGCTTTCTGAATTTCAGGATCCCGCTCTTTTTGTATCTGATTCTCATTAAACTCAGGTCCGAGTTTTTTTAAATAACCGGCCATAGCTTTTGCTGTTCCACTGGTATCTGCCTTACCTGCCTGATGACTCTCAGATATTTCCAAAGTATAATCTAAAAACAGATCGGGGAAAGTTTTTGCTGCATATTCCATTGTTGCCTGAAGCCCCACTATTTGCTTTGCCATGTTAGGTGCTATAACAGCACAAATATCAGAATCTTTAACTGTTTTAAAAAGCAGACTTCGATCACCACCTGTGGTACCCATAACAAAA
>DAOWNP010000080.1 GCA_030642545.1 Desulfobacteraceae bacterium
ACTTGGTCAGTTACAGTTAGCAGCAACTGGCGCACAACATTCAAAATTCAAAATGGTGACATCTTTGACATTGATTATGAAGATTATCATTAAGGAGGTATAAAAAATGAATATGTTCAATCCACCTCATCCGGGAGAGATTATAAGAGAATTTTGTGTTGAACCACTCAATCGTAGTATAACAGAGCTATCTAAGGCTCTTGGTGTAAGTAGAAAAACTTTTTCGACCTTGTTAAATGGACGATCAGGTATTAGCCCTGAAATGGCATTACGATTATCAAAAGTATTTGGCCGTTCACCTGAAGGATGGCTTCGACTTCAAATTCAATATGATTTATGGAAAACTAAGCAATCTGTAAATATTGAAAATTTGCATCGAGTAGAAGCTGCTTAATGCCATATCCAAAGGATAACCTGTCAGTTCAGATGACAACCAGGGTCTACACCGTTTTGGCAGATTATTGTAAAATTGAAATGTATAACTTTTAACAAGCACAATGGCAACCCTGGCTATACCTGACTTCTGCGTTAATTTTTAAGTTTTGCCGATTTTCGCATATCTATAACACTATACTTAAAGAGTAAATTAAAATGAAATACGAAACAAAAAATCTATCACAGATAAAACAAGCTTGTTTAATTCAAGAGGCTCTTATCCAAAAATTACTTAAATTAGTAAGTGCAGAATCTGTAGACACTGCAACAATTAATAATGATTATGGAGTACTGAAATCTCGTATAGGGTATGCTCTAAAACATTACAAGAAGGTAACCGTTAAGAAAAACGCAACCCCCGAAGAGATCTCTTATTATTTTTCAATGGCCAAAGATGTTTACGCTGAATTAAAAGTCCCTATCCGAGGAAAAATAGATTCATATTTTGCTGAAACATTGAATACAGCACTTAATTTGACACAGGAATACTTATCAAAAATTAAGTGTGCAGAAAAAGAAAAGTATAATAAATAAGGAACGAGGACAAAACTTTCGTCCACGTTCCTTATCATGCATAGTTCTTAATCTTTTTATTTCTCAGATATTTTATTATCTAAAACAGCTTGTATATAGCTTACAAAAAGCGGATGAGGAGTCATTGGTTTTGATTTAAATTCAGGATGAAACTGGCATCCAAGAAACCATGGATGATCTTTTATCTCCACAATCTCAACAAGATTTTCATCTGGAGACATACCACTTAAAATAAGTCCCTTTTCCTTAAATTTATCTTTATATTCATTATTAAATTCATATCTATGCCTGTGCCGCTCTGAAATAGAATTTAAATTATAAGCTTTATGAGCAAAAGAATCGTTTTTTATATTGCATGGATAAGCACCAAGACGCATTGTGCCGCCTTTTTCTGATTTTATATCACGAGTTTGCCTTGAATCTGTTTTTGCATCATACCACTCTTTCATAAGATAAATTACAGGATATGGTGTATTTTTATCAAATTCTTCGCTGTTTGCACCATTTAAACCTAACACATTTCTTGCAAATTCTATAACTGCTACCTGCATACCAAGACAAATTCCAAAAAACGGGACTTTATTAATTCTGGCATAATTTACAGCCAAAATTTTTCCTTCAATACCTCTTGGTCCAAACCCACCCGGCACAAGAATACCATCTACAGATTTCAATATGTTACTGCTATTTTGCTCATCTATTTTTTCGGAATCAATAAAAATTAGCTCCACACTGCAATCTGAAGCAATACCACCATGGCACAAAGCTTCATTAAGGCTTTTATAAGACTCCGTTAAATCAGTATATTTTCCCACTATAGCAATTTTAACTGTATGAGATGTATTATAATAACATTTTATAAAATTACGCCAGTTATCTAATACCGGTGCTCTTGCCCAGATATTAAGATTTTCTACAATCCTCTCATCTAAGCCTTCCTTATGGAACATAAGCGGAACTTCATATATACAGGCAACATCTTTTGCCGTGATTACCGCATTATCTGCCACATTACAAAAAAGAGCAATTTTCTTTTTAAGACCATCATCTAAATATCTGTCTGCTCTGCATATAAGAATATCTGGCTGGATTCCTATACTTAAAAGATCTTTTACACTATGCTGGGTTGGTTTGGTTTTTAGCTCACCAGCTGCTTTTATATAAGGCACAAGTGTAAGATGAATATACAAAACATCCTCTTTTTCCCTGTTATATCGAAATTGCCGTATAGCTTCTAAAAAAGGCAGGCTTTCTATATCTCCTATTGTCCCGCCTATCTCAACAATTACAATATCCACACCATTTGCAGCAAGCATTATACTTGCCTTTATTTCATCTGTAATATGAGGTATAACCTGAACAGTTCCACCGAGATATTCTCCACGGCGTTCTTTGGAAATAACAGAATGATAAATTTTACCTGTGGTAAAATTGTTTATTTTACCTAATTTAGCATTTGTAAAACGTTCATAATGACCAAGATCCAAATCAGTCTCAGCCCCGTCATCTGTAACAAAAACCTCCCCGTGCTGAAAAGGATTCATGGTTCCCGGGTCAACATTAATATACGGATCTAATTTTTGTATAGTTACAGTAAGGCCCATACTCTCCATAAGTGCACCTATAGCAGCAGAAGCCAGACCCTTACCAAGTGATGATACAACTCCACCTGTAACAAAAATAAACTTAGTATTAAAAGCCATAAGATTCCTTTTGTATTTTAAACTCTCTTCTATTCCTTATCTAATATCTGATAAGGAATAAAAACTTTATAACTTCAAAAACTAAATTGTCTTTTTGTCCAGTTTCGTAAGTTATTTTGTTCCCATTCCTAAAAATTGTTGTTCCTGCAGACACTATTTATAAATTTTTGTAAATTTTTCTATGGTTTCCTGAATTTCATCTCTGTTTTCTTCTTTTTCAAACTCAATAAAAGGATAAAGAAATTCAAGATTCTTTATATCAAAATCTTTATAATTAATCTTTGCTTTTTCATCTGTTTTTAAAACATTTATTACACGCATCAGCTCTTTATTTAAATAAGATTCAATACGCACAGGATACCATGTTAAATCTTTTTTTCTCCAGTTTTTATAATAAAACTCAAATAACTCATCAGGGTTTACTTTAACAACCCATTTTAAAGGTAAAAAAGTTTTCCTGTCTACCCATAGTTGAGATATGGATTCATCTGGATAGTCTGCACCAATAACATATGCAATATTTCCATCAATACGGCCAAGACTTGTAACAGATAGATCCACACCAGTTAAAAGAAGTCTATTCTTTAAAAGAGGTTTGTTTCGCAGCAGTAACAATTCCTTATAAAGTTCAAAGCCATTGTCAGACAGCACAGCTCTTTGACCGTTGATAATTTTTATAGATTGCTCTTTTAAAACGACATAAACTTTTTTAATACCATTTGCACTGATATCTGAACGGAACTTATCAGGGAAAATATATTTTAAAACCTCCGGGAAAATTTTTGCATTTTTTTCAGCATTATCATCAAAATTATTCTTCACAAATATAAGGTTTTGCTCAACTACAAAGGTTTTAGATCCTTGTAATCTTTTCAGCATTACATCTAATATCATATCCCCGTTTGGAACAAAAGCATGTGTAAATACTACTGAAACCAGTAAAAACACAATAACAGATAATAATATTTTTTTTGTTTTTTTAATCATTATTTTGCGATAAAAATATTATTAGAAAAAGATCCTGCTTTTCCAAGCTCCTCTTCAATTCTTATCAACTGATTGTATTTTGCTATTCTGTCAGAACGTGACATTGATCCTGTTTTTATCTGACCGCTATTTACAGCAACTGACAAATCTGCAATAAAGGAGTCTTCAGTCTCACCTGACCTATGTGAAATAACAGTTGAATACCCTGAGTTTTTTGCTATATCAATAGTTTCTAATGTTTCTGTAAGGGTTCCTATCTGATTAAGCTTAATCAATATTGAATTTGCTATTCCCCTCTCAATTCCTTTTTTAAAAATTTCAGGATTTGTTACAAATATATCATCACCTACAATCTGTACTACAGATTCCAGCCGGCTTGTCATTTGTTCCCATCCATCCCAGTCCTGTTCATCTAAACCATCTTCAATGGATAAGATAGGATACTTTTCAATAAGACTCTCATAATAGTCAATTAACTCTTCCGGCAAAAGAGTTTTATTTTCAGATTTTAATATATATTTTCCATTTTCACAAAATTCACTTGCTGCAACATCCAAAGCAATTCCAATATCTTTACCAGGTTTGTAATTTGCCGCTTCTATTGCTTTTATTATAAATTTAACAGCATCTTCATTTGAATTAAAATCAGGAGCAAATCCTCCTTCGTCTCCAACCCCTGTACTATAACCCGATCCTTTTAAAAGTTTTTTCAATGCATGAAATACTTCAGCTCCCATTCTAACGGCTGTGCTAATACTATCAGCTCCCACCGGAATAATCATAAACTCCTGAATATCTAATTTATTTGCAGCATGAGCTCCTCCATTTATAATATTCATCATAGGCATGGGGAGACTTTTTGCACAAATACCGCCTATATATCTATAAAGCGGCATACTATAAGCTTTGGCAGCAGCTCTTGCAGATGCGAGCGATACACCTAACATGGCATTGGCTCCAAGTTTTGATTTATTTTCCGTATTATCTAATTCAATAAGAAAAGTATCAAGCCCTCTTTGATCTGAAGTATCATATTCTATTATAGCCGGAGCTATAATATTATTAACATTATTAACAGCAGTCAAAACACCCTTACCTCCATAAAGCTCTGAATCTATATCCCTCAATTCTAATGCTTCTCTTGTGCCTGTTGATGCCCCGGAAGGTACAGCAGCCCTTCCACGCACACCACAACTCAATTCGACATCCACTTCCACTGTAGGATTGCCTCTTGAATCTAAAATCTGCCTTGCACAAACTTTTACTATTTCAGTCATAATATCCCCCTGCAAATTTAGATAATTTATTTTAACAAACTTTATATCATTTTCTACAATTAATTTTACTTATCATAATAGAAGTATTATTGATAATAATAAGTATTACATTTTATTATATTAAGAAAAGGAAAAATACATTTAAAAATGAAAAAATCTGATCTATATATAAATGCGCATATATTGGTTGCTGCTATAAGAATCCATGAACATCGTCATGGATTCCCACCTTCTGTAAGGGAAATATGTAAAATCCTCTCATTTTCACCTGAGCAGGTTAATTTTTTAATAAGAAAACTTGAAAACTTACAAATCATTAATATTATCCAGAGTACAAATGAAATTAAAATTTTCATAAAAAATCATCTTATAATAGAAGATATTCCAAAAATTCATAAAGAAAATAAAATGGAGGAAGATATAAAAAAAATACAACTTGCTAAAAAAGCACAACTAAATTTAACCCTAAAAGATCTTAAATCACAACAAAAACAAAAGAAAAAAGAGCTTTTTGCTAAAATAAACGATAAATTTAAAAAAGCTTAAAAAAAAGAGTGGAAATAAAATCGTGCAGAATCTTTGTCCATCCTCTCAAACTCAAACAATTATATAACTAACTATATAACTGTTTGAGCAACACAAGAGATTTACCCAAAAAACAAGTCTTTTTGGCAAACTATAAAGTTTCTGTTCCTTAGAGAACTAAGAAGAAAATAATCTACGCATATCACGCACGCAGAATTTTTGTTCATCTTTTCAAGGCGTGGTAACAATTGCATAGTAAACGATACAATTTGTTACCACAACACACATAAGACGAACAAAAGGGAAAAGCACACACAAGAGATGCGTTATCTATATTATTTTCTGTAAATTCCCTTAATTACCGGTTGCTGCAGAATGAGTTTTAATCTCAACTTTTTCAGTAAGACCACTATAATATTCACGAAGAATATCAAGAACTTCTTCACGTCCAAAATGATCTGGAAGATCTTTTCCTTCAGAAAGACCTTTTCTAAGCATTGTACCTGAAAGAAGAACACGGTCTTCTTTTCCATGTGGACATGTTCTTAAAGAAGCCATTCCATCACATTTAAAGCAGTAGAATGTCCAGTCTATTTTAAGAGGTGTACATAAAAGAGCCTTGCCTGCTCCAGTTGGAGTTGGGATTTTATCAAATATAGTCTGAGCTTCAAACATTCCATAAAAATCACCTACACCTGCGTGATCTCGACCAATAATCATGCGTGAAACTCCGTAGTTTTGACGGAAAGTTGCATGTAGAAGACCTTCTCTTGGTCCTGCATATCTCATATCAAGAGGATACCCACCCTGAACAACTTTATCCTCAACAAAATAATTTTTAACAAGAGTATCAATACATTTCACACGTACTTCAGCAGGAATATCACCTGGTTTTAAATTTCCTACAAGAGAATGAATAAAAACACCATCACAAACTTCTACAGCTATTTTTGCAAGATATTCATGGGATCTGTGCATTGGATTTCTAAGCTGAAGTGCTGCAATTTCTTTCCATCCACGATCATCAAAAATTTTTCTTGTTTCTTTTGGTGTTTGATAAATACCAGCATATTTTTCAGGATAATCGCTTTCACTTAAAACTTTTACAGGACCTGCAAGATTGATTTCTTTTTGTTCCATAACCATCTGAACACCAGGATGATCATCACCAGCTATTTTCCAGAATTCTTCAGCAGTTGGAGTTCCTTCTCCCATGTAGCATTTTTCACACTCATACTTTTTATCTGCTTCGCTCATCTCAAATTTTTCTGTGATTTTCATGGTGGCCATTATCTCATCGCCTTCTGGATCGTACAAGGCAACTTCATCACCAATACTTATAGCATCTGAATCTGCTTTGGAAGCATCAAGAGTAACAGGAATTGGCCAGAATGTTCCATCTGCCAATAAGAAATCGTCACATACACCTTTCCAGTCAGCTTTTGTCATAAAACCTGTAAGAGGACTGAATCCACCAATACCCATCATTATCAAATCACCTTTTATACGAGGTGAAATAGATATTTTTTTAAGACCTTCTGCTTTTTTCTTTTCAGCATCAAGCTCTGCACCTTCAAGTAGACAGCATGTTAAACCTTTACCGCCATGTGGAGCAATTAATTGCGACATGTTTTGCCTCCTAATTTTCATTCATAATTTTTATATATATAAATTTTACCTTAATTAAATTCAAAAAAATAATAAATATTAAAAATTAAAAATTTTGTCAAGTACAAACAAAAAATATCACAATATATTAAATTTTAGGTTTTAGGTTTTCTTAAATCATTACTAATTCCCTAAAACCCAAAATGTTATTCTCAAGAACAAAAAGATATCACAAAATATCAGGTTTTAGGTTTTTTTAAATCATTCTAATTCCATAGAACCCAAATACTATTCTGGGAAAAAAGTGTCTATAAGACTTAAAAACAAAGCTCTGTACAAAGCATTTAATTTAAACATATCAGCAAAGGCTGTGGCTATTTGAGTTGCCATAGAATTTAAAAAACTGCCCCCATCTGTATTTACAAGTTCAACATCTGTTAATTCTTTTACTCCTAAACCATCAATTTTAATCTGATTCATAATATTCTTCCTTTGTTAAAGATTATTTCTGATTTTTGATAAAAATTTCTGTTTTTAGTCATCTACAAAATAATCCTGAAGCTGTCATAATAAAATATAAAATTATAAAAACTAAAGGATTATTGATTTTATGGTATCTTAGCTATTACGATTTCCTCATCATAAAATTAAAAATAGAACCGATAAGGGGATTCAAAAATTTTGCTGCAAAATCTAAAAATGTAGTAAGTAAATCACTTATTAAGCTTCCTCCATCTGTATTTACAAGTTCAACATCTGTTAATTCTTGTACTCCTAAACCATCAATTTTAATCTGTTTCATAATATTCTCTCCTTTTTAACAATAAATATATTCCAACCTGATATAACCACAAAAGATACAAAGTAGAAAAAACTTTTCTCATTATGCTGCTATTATTCAGTAGTGTCAGGCTATGAAATTGCAGGAAGCAAAATAGATAAAACAGGCAAAATAGACAAAATACGGAAAGTTTACTTGTTTTTTTCCGCTATTTTAGAATAAATTTCTTGAATTTCTAAGTTTGCTTCACCAAAATTGCGAAACTCGCTCGTGCAAAATTCTAACAGGACACTACTGGCTATTACTTTCATATAAAAAATAATAGCATTTATACATTTGAAAACATACTTTGAAGATATAATTTAATAAATTTATACAAAAAGCAATATTTAATTTTTCAAAAAGTTAATTATTGAGCCAGTATTTCTCCGAGAGCGCCATAAGGATCCGGATCATTTGATTGAAAAGCATTAACAACCCAGGAAGGAGTATCCGCATCTATTGTATCTGCAAAATCAATCAAAAGAGCAGCGAGATCTGTCCAAAGAGCAGAGTCATAGTTATCTATAAGATCTTTTCCTAAAAATTCAGGAAGTTGATTTATAAGTTTTTCAGTATTATATGATGATGTCCATTCAGCAAAAAGATACTCTGTAAATCCATATTCTTTGTTTGCAGTTTTTGAAAGAGTTAAAAGATTATCATAATGTCCTTGAAAATTATCTAATATTGCAGGCAAAGAATCAGTGATCATATCATTAAAATCTTTTGGATACTGCCACATTTTTTCATTCCTGTCAAAAACAGTAAACAGAACACCTGATGAATGAACCAAACCTTTAATTTCATCATTTTTAACATCAACAGATCTTAATCCTTTATCAATAATATTAATTAGATTTTCCAATATATTATATTTTCCACCAAACTCTCCGTTATCACTAAAAAGCTCTCCAAGTGCATCAAAAAGCTTATAAAAATTGTCCCAGTCAGCTGAATTTGTTCTTACATCTGCTACAACTGCCAATCCTTTTCCTGTTTCATCTGACCCTATCAATTCATCCATAATCTTAGATAAATTTATATCTTCTGCTCTTACAGGCAAAGGAGTTCCATCTGCATCTTTTTCATATATATATTCAGGATATATTTTAGGTTCATAATACTCTTCTTCATAAATCCGGTTCATTTCACCTTTTTCTACTTTTATACAAGATGCTATTTGTTCTAATCCATATAAAATTTTTCGTCTTGTCCCCCATGTTGAATAATCATTTTCATCCCACGAAGGATCTTGCGGATTATCTCCAAAAATTTCATTATTTCCTAATAGATAAAGCATTCTGAAACCCTTAGTTAACAATCTGGTATTTGGCTGATTATCAGGTCCTATCGGCTCATACAGATCATAACCTCCACAAATAAGAGATAAAACACCATCACATTTTCTTTTTTCACTTTCAATTAAC
>DAOWNP010000146.1 GCA_030642545.1 Desulfobacteraceae bacterium
TGGAATAGCTGGCTCTTTTGATGTTTTTGTGATTTTAGATCGGGCAAAGATGACTTCGAATCTATTATGTATAATTGCGGAAAAAAGTTTTGTCCACGTTCCTAACACTGTTTTTTTAAATATAAATATCAATGAGTTTCTCCATGGTAAATATGTTGAAAAAAAAAAGGATAACAATAATCAGGAAGCTGGGAGAAAGCCTTGCTGCAGAGGTTTTTTCAGCAATAGATGAAAAAATAAAAAAATCTGTTTTTATAAAAAGAATCAGACCTGAATTTGCATCAGCTGATACTAAAGAATACATATTGCGTCAGCAGACAACTCTTTTACAGTTAAATATCAAACAACTATCAGTACCTGAGATTATAATTGATAACGATGGTGCATTGTTATTGGTTTACCCCTTTATTGATGGTGTAATTTTTTCAAAATGGATGGCAGATCACAAAGATTTTGACACAAAAACCTTGCTTGAGATCGGCATTGCTTTGTCTGATTCTCTTTCTGTTTTACACAAAGCAGCATTTATTCACAAGGGTATTAAGCCGGGCAATATTTTGATTCAGGAAAATCCTGTTTGTATTTATTTGATAGATGAGATAAGAGTATCTGATATTCGCAGTTTCAGCCATTTTATCACAGATGATCAATACATACGGGGAACCCTGCCTTACCTCTCTCCTGAGCAGACCGGTAAAATCCGGTTTGATGTAAATTATTGCAGCGACCTGTATGCATTGGGTACTGTTTTATATGAATATGCTGCTGGGAGGCCTCCTTTTTTGTCTGATGATCCTCTATCTATTATTCATTCTCATCTTGCAGAGATTCCGATCCCTGTATCAGAGGTTAACCTGAATTGCCCAAAAATTATCAGCGATATTATCGCTGTTTTATTGGAAAAATCTCCGGAAAGACGATACCAGAGTGCAACAGGTTTAAAAGTTGATCTGCAAAAATGCCTTGTTTCAGGCAAAAAAAAAGTGAAAGATTTTATATTGCCGGAAGTTTTATCCTTTGTTTTAAAGCAAAAAGATTTTAGCAGCCAGATCACGATTCCCTCTATTATGGTAGGCAGGGAAAAACAAAAAAGTATACTTTTGGATGAATACCAGCGTGTATGCAGCGGCAAATTTGGCATAGCTATGATTTCCGGTTTGTCAGGCATGGGTAAAACCCGTCTGATACAGGAACTGGAACGACCTGTTGCAGGCATGAGAGGGTATTATACTTCCGGTAAATTTAACCAGTACACTAAGCACCTGCCATATGCAACACTGACAGAGGCTTTTAGCCGATTAATACGTCAGTTTTTAACAGAAGACATTAAAAGAATAGAGTACTGGCGAAAACAGATACTTTATGCAACAGGTAAAAATGGTAAGCTTTTGGTGGATTTGATACCTGAGCTTGAATATTTAATTGGCAAACAGCCTGAAGTTACACCACTTCCTCCTATAGAAGCACAAAACCGGTTTAATGATATATGCTGCCGGTTTATTGCCTGTTTTGCTTCTATCAAACATCCTCTAGTACTGTTTATTGATGATATGCAGTGGTGTGATAATGCTACCTTTGATATGCTGGATCAGATAGTTTCTCGTGGTTCTGATTTTCCTTATCTCTTTATAATAGGAGCTTATCGTAATAATGAGGTAGATGATAATCATCGGGTTATTCAAATGGAAAAAGCAATTAAAGCCTCTTATCACTCTTTGGTAAAACTTCATATAGATTCTCTTGAAGAAAACCATGTTAATGAGATGATAGCGTTTATGTTAAATACCAGTTTGTTAAAAACAAAGGCTTTAACAGATATCATATATCCTGTTTCTGCCGGAAACCCGCTGTTTGTAAATGAAAGCCTGCTTTGGATGCATCAAAACAGGCGTATATTATTAACAGGTGATGGCGTATGGGACTGGGAAACTGATGCTCTAATTAATTTGCAGCTGCCGGATAGTGCCAGAGCACTTTTTCATGATAAACTAAAACAATTTCCAAAAGATGTGATCATGACACTCTCTATCGCATCTTTATTGGGAACACGTTTTAAGGCAATAGATCTGGCACTTGTTTTATCAATTTCTTTGTCAAAGCTTTACTTGTCCCTGAAAGATGTTTTTTTTCAGCGAATTTTATTAAAGGATAAATCCACACTCTCTTTTTTTCATGATCAGATTCAGGCAGCAGCAGCAAATTTTTTAGATGAAAAAGAGAAGCAAAAGTATCACAAGCAAATTGCAAGACTGTTTATAGATCAATTGCAGGAAAAAAATTGCAAGACAGATGTATCTGCCTTCCGACTGTTTTCTATAGTTGCACATTTGAGTGCAGGGCACACAGAAAAAGACAGTGAGGACGAATTATATGAAGCTGCACGATTTAATTATAAAGCTGGAGTAGCTGCCATGGATTCATTGGCACTTGATACCTGTGATTACTATTTCAGGCAAAGTGCAAAACTATGCACAGATAGTCTGTGGCAAACCGATTATGATTTTATGTTCACTCTTTATAAAAAACTTGCCCGTGCAGCACTAATAAATGGCGACCAAAAACGATCCAATGAAATAGTAGAAATAGCACTAAAATTTGCAAAAACTGATATGGATTGTGCTGAATGTTTGTATGAGCAAACAGTTGCTTTTGGATCTATTGGAGATGTGGGCAACTGTATAGAATCAGGGTGCAAGGCATTGGAACTAATTGATGAATCTATTCCTCAATCTGAAGAGGAAATGCTGATCAAAATCCATCAATTCATTGAAGAACTTCATGGTAATAATCGTAATATTTGGCAGAAGATTATTCATGTTTCTGTTCTTAAAGAAAAAAAAATCACCTTGAAACTGAATTTATATAGTGAAATGATGGCTTCCTGTTATGCATCAGGACAAATTATCATGCTTAATTTGCTGGCTTTTGGCATTGTAAAAGGAGCTTTGGAAAAAGGAGTAGATGACTTTACAGGTTTTGCAATGTCTGTACTTGCTTTATATTTTCAAGTGCAGGAAGACTATGAGAATGCGAATAGTTATGAAGATACTATGTTAAAAATTGTCGAGTATTTTCCAGATCGTTTTGGCTCTGTTAGAGCCATGGCATCTGCAATGTTTTTTTTATCTCATTCAAGAAATTCAGTTCCTGATTTACGATTATCTTGTCAAAAAACTATAGATAGTGGTATAAAATCCGGTGAACTTCAATTTGCTGGTCTGACAAATTGTTCCTTGATTTGGTACGAGTTTATTCAAGGTAAAAACTTACAGTATTTGAAAAAACAGATTGACGAGCTTATTATTTTTGCTCAAAAATACAATTTGACATTTTCATTAGGTATGGGAGAAGCACTACAAAATGCTCTTTTCCCTTTATGGGAAACAGGTGCAATAAATTTTGACAAATCAACTATTTCAGACAAATTAGATCTATGGAAGAGAGAAAATCATGCACTTTCACTGGCTTGCTATTTTACTTTTAATGGAATTGTTGCTTATTACAGGCACAGTTATTTTGAAGCAAAGCATTTTTTAGATGACGGAAAAATTTATCTTGTTGGTGTCACAAACACTATTGTATTTCGCCTTTGGCATGTATTTAGATATCTTGTTGCACTGAAAACAGGGGATACTGAAAATAGAGAGAATTATCTTGGAAAAGTTACAGGCTGGGCATCACACGGACCTATTTTAAAACCATACCTTGCTTTAATGCAGGCAGAAACCATAGCTCTTCATAAAAATTTTAAAGAGACACGAAATGCTTATCTTGATGCAATTGAGCTATCTCATAGTGAACAGTATCTGTTTTTGGAGGCTTTTTTAAATGAACGCTTAGGAGACTATTGTTTCAAAAAAAATCATATTGATTGCACAATTTATCTAAATAGAGCCAGAAAACTGTATGAAGATTGTGGTGCACAAACTAAAGTAATAACAACAGCTGAAATAGCAGCAATGAACCAACCGGATATCAGATTGTTATCTTCAGACAAATTACAAGCCAAAAAAGAACAAAAAAGAGATGTTGACTATAATACAGTTTTTGAGAAAGAGCTTGATTATAACTATCTGTTTAATGCTGTAAAAGCCATTACAGAAGAGCTTGATTTTAACAAACTTCTTAAAATAATAGTTAAATCTATTATGAGCAGGCTCGGAGCAAAAACAGGATTTTTGCTGATTGCAGAAAAAGAATTTTTAGTTCCTTATGTATACGGGATTAAAACAGAAGATCTCAGGGTTATATTTAATGATGAACCCGAATTTTCCATAAAAAAATTGAGCATGAGAATTGCCCGGTATGTTTATAATTCAAAAGAAATACTTATTTTAGAAGATGCGTTTATAAGTGGAGATTTTATTTCAGATAAAATTGTGCAAAGAGAAAATTTACGATCTGTACTTTGTTTTCCTCTTATAGTAAAAAAACAGGTTTTGGGTGTATTATATCTGGAAAACAGCCTTGTAAAATCTGTTTTTTCTGATACTCAGGTAAAATTTATTGATTTGCTGACAGCTCAAGCTGCAATTGCACTGCAAAATGCAATCTTATTACAGGATATAACGCTTATAAATCAGACTCTTGAAGAGAGAGTTGAGGTTCGGACAAAAGAGCTGAATAAAGTAAATGAAGAGCTAAAAGATTTTGCCTATGTAATCTCGCATGACCTAAAAGCACCTCTGCGCGGTATTACTCAACTATCCGAATGGATAGCTGATGATTATATTGAGTTGATAGATGAAGATGGCCAAAAGATGCTCAATATGCTCAAAAAACGATCAACACAGATGCATAATATGATAGAGGGGGTACTGCAATACTCAAGGGTTGGCCGTATTAGTGAGCTTTCTGTACAGGTTGATTTAAACAAACTGATTGAAGAGGTAGTTGCTATGCTTGCTATGCCAAAATCTATTACCCTTAAAATTAAAAATACCCTGCCAGTTATAAAATGTGAAGAGACTTTAATCTTTCAGGTATTTCAAAACCTTTTTGACAATGCTGTAAAATATATGGATAAAGAAGAGGGTAAAATTTTTGTCAGCTGTATTGAAAAAGATAGTTTCTGGCATTTTTGTGTGGCAGACAATGGCCATGGAATAGATACAAAATACCAGAAAAAAGTGTTTAAAATGTTTCAGACGTTAAAACCCAAGGATGATTCAGACTCTACAGGAATAGGTCTTGCCCTTATACAAAAAATAGTTAATAACTGGGGGGGAAGCATATGGCTTGAATCTAAAAAAGGTTATGGTTGCAAGTTCTTTTTTACAATACCCAAAAATGGAAAAAATAAATGAAAACCAATAATCCGGTACTTCTTCTTGAAGATGATCAGGTTGATTTTATGGCTATTAAACGGGCATTTAAAGAGCTTAAAATTACAAACCAGCTTGTTGTTTGTGAAAATGGTGAAGAGGGTCTCAAATATTTAAATAGTGCAGAGAGTAAAAAACCTTGTCTTATTCTTCTTGATATTAATATGCCCAAGATGAACGGTATTGAATTTTTAAAAATTATAAAAAAGGATAGTCAGTTTAAATGTTTACCGGTGGTGGTTCTTACATCTTCAAAAGAGGCAGAGGATAAATTTGACAGTTTTGGTATGGGTGTTGCCGGATATATATTAAAACCTGCTGATCATAAAAAAGTTATAGAAGTTGTACGAACTATTAATCTATACTGGACATTGAGTGAACAGCCATAAAAGCTGCTATATTTCATAATTTATTTAAAGAACGCAGACAAAACGAGTCATCCACGTTCTTTATTATGCCAATAAACAATTGGTTTAAAAGCTTCTGATATATTATAAAACCGATTAAAACATGGTAAAATTTATTTTTTTGATTTAGATCAATTCATTCCTGTATCTTTTCTGTTATTTTTTGGTATCCTTTATTTGTTATTGACACTTTTGAAATAATAATGGAACACAGAAGGAATTAAGAAGACTCAATTTGTTAATTGACAGCAGGAGAGACATATTAATATGCAAAAAGAAATTGATGATATAAAAAACAGAATGAAAACACTTGAAATTCTGATCAAAGAAACCAGGGACCGGCTTCCTGCACACTCTGTTAAGCCCCCTGTCATGATGGATCTTCTTGGATATGAAGATGAATACGATGCATTGCTGAAAAAACTAAATAAATTGGAAAATAAGTGATCTAATATAGAAGAATCAAAGATATTTCCCAAATCATCAGAGGTCTTCCATTTTTTGGATTCAATAAGATTACTATACTGTAGTAATATTTTTATATTTCTCTTTATAAAATAACTCCTAAATCAGTGTGATATCCTAACATTGCCCAGAATCAGCTCAAAATCGACCCTGTCTTGAAAACTTTTTTTCCTTGTTTTGATTGTATCAACTTCGCATGAAAATATTCCTGAACCTTTGAATTTTTTTTTTTCCCATAAAAGATGCCTTTCAGGGGGCATATAAAGTTCTTCTCCATTGTTAGCACAAACA
>DAOWNP010000247.1 GCA_030642545.1 Desulfobacteraceae bacterium
AGTTTTGATGCTTCTTCTATGATCCATGCATGGGATAATTACCCACCAGCAAACCCTCCACTTTGAGTCTCTATGGGAATGGATAGCTGATAATATTAACGATCGTCAGTTCAGTATATCAAAGAAAGCCTTTGAGGAGGTAAATCATAAAATTCCTGCGGTTTGTAACATGCAGGAAGTGCAAGTTGAACGCATTAATTTTCTTGAATTATTGAAATAAAAACATTTTTCAATGCAGTAACCGTACTAAGCCTTGAGTGTCTAATCCATCAATCAAACATGCTAACCAACATAATGAAGCTGTGCCGGATCTTTGTCTCCAGCATAACGGCAGAGATTTGGACTCTCAAGGTATTTAAGAAACTTGTACAAACATATTGATAATACTATCTGAAAAAAGCATTCCTTTGCTGGTTAAAGCACAAAAATCTTTACAGGATTTAATATATCCTTTTTTTTTTAAATAAGATATTATTTCTTTAAAATGCTCATTAAAATTAATCCCAAAACAGGTGTTAAATTTTTTTATATCTATGCCTCTATCTGTTCTTAAACCAAGCAGTATTATTTCTATAAATTTTTCTTGTGTTCCTATGTTTTCTGTTTCTCCAACAGGTAAAGTACCTTTATTTAAATCAGAAAAATATTTCATCAGATCACAATGATTATACCAGCGTCTGCATTTGTTATATGAGTGTGCAGATGGACCTAATCCTATATAAGGAGAATGATCCCAGTATTTACTGTTGTGTCTTGATATCAAGCTTTTAGACTTGGCAAAATTTGAAATTTCATAATGAAAATAACCGGCAGATTTTAAAAAAGCTATAGTTATTTGAAACAACTCACTTTGGATTTTATCGTTTAATGGTTTAAAAAAACCTTTTTTTCTCCACAAATTTAAAGGAGTTTTGGGTTCACAGGTAAGCATATAGCATGATATATGCTCAGGTGAAAAATTTACGGCAGTTTTGAGATTATACACCCAGCTCTCATGTGTTTGTCCGGAAATTGCGTATATCAGATCAATAGAGATGTTTTCTATACCTGCATCTCTTGTACAACGTATGGTCTCTTTTGCCTGTTTTGCTGTATGTATGCGTCCTAAAAAAGCAAGTTCTTTATCGCAAAAAGACTGTACTCCAATACTTATACGGTTAATTCCGGCTTGTCTATATCCTGAGAGTTTAAGAGATGTTGTGGATTCAGGATTTATTTCTATAGTTATTTCAGGAGCTTCTGAAATTTTAAAATTTTTATATAAAGAATCTAATATTTCAGAAATATTGGATGATTCATAAATAGAAGGGGTACCTCCACCAATATAGATAGTATCTACAATCGGTATATCAATTGTGGATAATAGTTCCATCTCTTTTTTCAAAAAAAAAAGAAGCTTTTCCTTTTTTTCTAAATCAGTTGTGGAAAAAAAACCACAATAAGGACATTTTTTTTTACAAAAAGGAATATGAATATATATTCCAGCAGTTTCTACAGCCAAAAACAATTGCCTATATTTCGTTTTTTATAGCAGATGTCATAGACATACCTAACTCTATAGCATCAATATTCATATTTAAAAAACCTGCAGGAATTCTTTGTTCCATAACCTTGATTATAGACTCTTTTTTTACAATTTGTTTGATTTTTATAATAACTCCTAAAAGACAAATGTTAAAAACAACAGGATTTCCTATCTCTTTTTTAACTGTATCATAAATAGGAATCTCTATCTGATCTGCATCTACTTTTTTTTCTATTGAAACATATTTACTATCTGTAATAAGTATACCGCCTGGTCTTACAATACCGGAAAATTCATTATAAGCTGCCTGTGTAAGACAGATTAAAGTATTAGGTTGAATTACCTTTGGGAAAAATATTTCAGATTTTGAAATAATTACATCACTTCTGCTTGAACCTCCTCGTGCAGCAGGTCCATAAGATTGTGTTTGAACTGCATTAAGATTTTCATATAATACAGCTGCTTCAGATATTATAACTGCTGCTGTTATAATACCTTGTCCTCCTGATCCTGAAAAAACCATTCTGTATTTATCTCTCATTTTTTTTCCCCATGGCATTTTTTACCATTTTACTATATTCGTTGGTATATTCTGGCAGTTCTTTTTGAATAAAAATTCCCCGTTCTATTAAATTTTTGTTTTTAAGCTTTCTATCAGATCCTATTTTACAAGTATTTTTTTTAAAAAGTTCCATCATTTCAAAAGCATTTCCAAGTTTGTTTTTTTTGCCAAAATAAGTAGGGCACTGTGACATTATCTCTATTACTGAAAAGCCCTCATGTAAAATTGCTTTTTTTATTATACTTGTTATCTCTTTTATATGAAATGTGGTTGTTCTTGCTGCAAATGTAGCTCCTGCTGATTTTGCAAGCTCCATTATATCAAAATCATGGTCTATAGTGGTATATGGAGCTGTAGAAGCTTTAATACCAGAGCCAGATAAAGGAGAAAATTGTCCTCCGGTCATACCGTATATCCGGTTATTCATCACAATAGCTGTAAGATCTATATTTCTTCTTGCAGCATGGATAAAATGATTACCTCCTATAGCAAGAGCATCTCCATCGCCCATGGGGATAATAAGATTTAATTCAGGACGGCTCATTTTTATACCAGAAGCAAAAGATAGCGCCCTTCCATGTATTGTATGAAGAGTATGAAAATCCACATATCCTGAGATTCTCGAAGAACAGCCTATTCCCGAAACCATTACTATTTCATTTTTACTTAAACCCAGCTCTTCTACCGCGGTTAACATACCATTTAGAACTATTCCGTGCCCACATCCCGGACACCAGAGGTGAGGGAAAAAGCGTTCTCTTATATAATCTTTTACAGCCATATTTATATTCCTTTTCCCTGGACTATACGAAGTATTTTTCTTATATCCTGAACTGTGATTAATACCCCATCTACCCTGTTTGCCAAAAAAACTTTCTCAGGTTCATCAATACAAGCTTTAACTTCTTTTAAAATTTGCCCAAAATTCATTTCAACAACAATAACAAATCTTGCCTTTCTGCATTTTTCTCGAATTATATGCGAAGGAAAAGGCCATAAGGTTATAAGTTCCAAAAGACCAACTCTTTCCCCTCTTGACCTTCTGTTTTCAACTACATGACGGGCAGTTCTCGCTGATGCACCATAAGATATAAATATTGTTCTTGCATCATCAATATGAAACTCTTTGACCTTGGCTATTGTATTTATATTATTATTAATTTTATCTACAAGATGATGAATCAATCCATCAACAATTTTAGGATTATTTGAAGGGAATCCCCACATATCATGAAAAAGTCCTGTTACATTGTGTCTGTGAACACCTCCAAAATCAGCCATTGGAATTCTTCCATCGTCTCTTGGTAAATATGGTCTGAAATCAACGCCTTCTGCAACCTCTGTTTTTAATCTTTTAATTAACTTAATTTCATCTTTTTCAGGCAGTATGAGTTTTTCCCTCATGTGACCAATAACCTCATCAAACAGTAAAATCACAGGTGTTCTATATGTTTCAGCAAGATTAAAAGCATCAACTGTTACAGAAAAGACATCCTGATGATTTGAAGCTGTCATGGTTATTATGGAATGATCTCCATGAGTCCCCCATCTTGCTTGATTTACATCACCCTGACTTACATGAGTAGGGTTTCCTGTTGAAGGTCCGCCTCTTTGAACATTTACTATTACACAAGGTATTTCAGCCATTACAGCATAACCCAGTGCTTCCTGCATAAGAGAAAAACCCGGTCCGCTTGTAGCAGTCATCACCTTGCTTCCTGTAAGGGAAGCTCCTATAATAGCACAGATAGAAGCTATCTCATCTTCCATCTGCATAAAATACTTTCCCTCTTGAGGCAGCCTCTCTGACAATAGTTCTGCTATTTCAGTCGAAGGGGTAATGGGGTAACCTGCAAAAAGGTCAAGTTCAGCATAAAGAGCACCAAGAACACACGCTTCATTACCTTGTACAAAAACAGTATTTTTTTTCATATTTTGTTTCCTTGCGAAATTACCTCTATTGCAAGATCAGGACATCTGAGTTCACACATCCTGCAAAAGATACAATCTTCAGGGCGAGCTGCAAAAACCTTGTCTTCTTTGTCTATTTCCAAAACATTTTTTGGACAAAAATGAACACAAATTTCACATCCTTTACACCAGCTTCTGTTTATTATATGAACTATTTTTTTTTGCTTGCTCATTTTAATTGTTTTCCA
>DAOWNP010000165.1 GCA_030642545.1 Desulfobacteraceae bacterium
AAGATAAAACAAAAAAAGATAAATTACATAATTTATTTGATAACTGGATAGATCTTATTTTAGAGTATAATAAACTGAAAAAACTTCAAACTTTTCATAAAAATTTTACAGAATAAAAGAACGAGAATGAAATACAGCTTTAAAATTTATGGTAAAGAATTATTAATACTTATTTCAATAATTTTATTTTTATCTTTTACAGTAAATTATTTTTCACCAAACAAAATCAATCTTTTTGCAAAAAAAAATGATTTTGTTACAAAAACAGATTTCCCTGTAAATAAAAATATTTTAATTTTAAATCTTGCTGACACAAAAAAAATTTTTGAAAAAAAAACATCTGTTTTTGTAGATGCAAGAAAGAAAGAACAATACATGAAAGGGCATATCAAGGGGTCTATTAACATGCCTGTTTATGATTTTTATGATTATATAGAAAAATTTATGACAAACTATAATGAAACAACACCCGTAATCACATACTGTTCATCAAAAAAATGTACAGACAGCAATATACTTGCCCAATATCTTTTTGATATGGATTATAAAAACATTAAAATTTTTATTGGCGGTTTTGATAAGTGGAAAGAAAAAGGATATAAAATTGAAACTTCTATACAGTAACTTTCTATCCAATCCCTGGTTTGAATTTTCATTAAGAGTTGTTTTAGGAACAATTTTTATTTATTCCAGCGTGCATAAAATCATAAACCCAAAACAATTTGCAGAAATTATTTACGGATACAATCTTTTCCCTTTATACTCAATAAATCTTATAGCAATTACAATTCCTTTTGCAGAATTTGTTGCTGGAATCAGCCTTGTATGCGGTATCTATCCCAAAGCATCTTCTATAATCATCATCTCTCTTTTAACAGGATTTATTATATCAATATCTATTAATATACTATCCGGTCATAAATTTGACTGCGGATGTTTTACTTTTGGCAAAACAGACAATTATGCAAACCGGCAACTTTTGTTTAGAGATATATTATTTCTTTTTACATCGGTTTTTATTTTTTTTTATAAACAAGACCGAAAATGTCTTTTTAAAAAAAAGTGTGCATCTAATTTTTCTTAAATCCTCCTATTATCAAGAATAGACCTCCAACAATTAAGAGTTCAAGAGCTAAAGAGTTAGATGTCACAAAAAGAGCATACTCTCTTAATACTCCCGGTATAGATTCAATCCATTTATTTGATACTATATCAGCTATTGTATCTATATTCAGCTCTTTTCCTGTCAGTGAAGATATTCTTTGAAAAAGAAACAGACATGCTCCTGAAATAATAAATAAAACTCCAAATTTTGTCATTTTTTTCTCCCTGTTTTTTTATAATTAAACCCTCGCAATTGTTCTTGAATTTAAATAAGATATTTGATATCTTATTTTTTTATATTATCTTTTTTATATTATTTTTCTCAACTTTCAAATTTTAAACCCCCTTTAAGGACTCATTATGCTTAGAGTTGGAATTATAGGTGCATCAGGATATGCTGGTGCAGAACTTGTACGAATTATCACACAGCATCCTCACATGGAACTAACCTTTATTTCATCCAGACAATTTAAGGGTAAAAACTTTACCGAAATATATCCTGCAATGAATGGTTTTATTTATTTAAAATACAGTGAACTTGATCTGAAAAAAATAGAAGCTGAAACCGATGTGGTTTTTATTGCTCTTCCACATAAAATTCCCATGTCAATAGTACCTGATGTTATAAATATGGGTAAAAAAGTAATTGATCTGTCAGCTGATTTCAGATTTGATGATATCACAAAATATGAAAAGCATTATCAGCCGCACACTGCAAAAAAATATAACGATCAATCTGTTTACGGTCTTTGTGAAGTTTATAAAAAAAATATAGAAAAAGCAAGTCTTGTTGGAAATCCTGGCTGCTATCCAACAAGTATTCTTCTTCCTTTAATACCTCTTTTAAGAAACAGACTCATAAAAAAAGAGTCAATAATTGTCGATTCTAAATCAGGAGTCAGCGGTGCAGGAAGAACACCAACACCCAGCAATCATTATTGTAACATATCAGAATCCTTTAAAGCATATAAAATTTATGCTCACAGGCATACCCCTGAAATAGAAGAAAACTTAAGTAAAGCAGCAAATAGTGATGTTTCCATCATTTTCACACCTCATCTTATACCTATGAGCCGCGGAATGCTCTCTACCATCTATGTTAAAACAGATAAATCCGTCTGTGAAAGCGACATCAGAAACTGCCTGAACGATTTTTATGCACACAGTCCGTTTATCCGTATCCATTCAGAAAACAGCTTTCCTGATACACAGCATGTAAGAGGCACAAATTTTTGTGATATCGGGTTTAAAACAGACAAATCAGGGCATAATCTAATACTTATATCCGCTATAGACAATCTAATAAAAGGGGCAGCAGGACAAGCTGTACAAAATTTAAATATTATGTTTGGTATGGATGAAACATCAGGTTTAAATAATGTACCTTATCCATTGTAAATTAAATAATTAAATAAATATTTTTTGCTTCTACTCATATAGATTGTCACATAATTATCCGATTTTAAAAATTGGCACAAGGCTTGCCGAGAGGAGATAATGCTAATACAGATAACGCAGTGAAATTATTTATGTGACGGTCTATAGAAATAGATAATCTTTCTTGACATTAACTCTTTAATAAGCAAAAAATATCTTTTTTGGAAAAGTACAAATTTTAAGAAAATTTTATATATTAACATAAATGTATTTGCAAAAGGAGATTTATCAAATGTCAGCAAAATTAATAAAAGGTACTGTAATCAGAGAAGAAATCCTTGAGGAAATCACAAAAGAAGTTGCTGAAATAAAAAAGAAACACGGAGTTGTACCCGGTCTTGTAACTATACTTGTAGGTGAGAGCCCGGCTTCTATTTCATATGTAACTTTAAAAATTAAAACAGCTCACAGAGTTGGATTTACTGAAGTTCAGGATTCACAATCAGTAGATATTTCAGAAGAAGATCTTCTTGCATTGATTGAAAAATACAACAAAGATGAATCAATAAACGGTATACTGGTTCAACTTCCTCTTCCAAAGCATATTAATGAAAAAAAAGTGTTAAATGCCATTGATCCAGATAAAGATGTTGACGGATTTCATCCTGTTAATGTGGGCAGGCTTATGATAGGCGGAGATGAAGTTAAATTTCCACCATGCACACCTGCAGGTATTCAGGAAATGATAATAAGAGCAGGCGTTGAAACCAGTGGAGCAGAAGTTGTTGTTGTTGGACGCTCAAATATAGTAGGAAAACCCATAGCAAATATGATGGTCCAAAAAGGGCCTGGTGCAAATTCAACAGTTACAATAGTTCACACAAGAACAAAAGACCTTGCAGCCCATTGCAAGCGTGCTGATATTTTAATAGTTGCAGCCGGAGTACCTGATCTTGTGAAGCCTGAATGGATCAAACCAGGAGCCTGCGTTATTGATGTTGGAGTAAACAGGGTAGGAGAAAAAATAAGTGAGAAAACCGGCAAAAAAATAGCTATATTAAAAGGTGATGTTGATTTTGATGCTGCAAAAGAAATAGCAGGATCAATTACACCAGTACCAGGCGGAGTAGGACCTATGACAATTACCATGCTTATGCAAAACACTCTGAAATCTTTAAAATTTAAACTTGGGATTATCTAACACCACCATTTAAAACTATATATATTTAAGATAATTTCTAAGGATGGTTATAATATCGGTTATAAAATGTCAAAGTGTAAGTGTATAGCCGAAATTAAAACCAATTCCTCAAGTCTAAATTGGGAAGAAAAAGATATAAAAACAATATATCAATCAAACATCTTTCCAGTTTAGACGTCAGAAATATGGTCATAACTTTAACAATTAAAATTCGTCAACTAAAATTAATATAAAATCATAATTCCTTATTAATTTACACTCTTGAATTTAACATATTCATGTAATTTTCTTTTAATACTCTTTTTATCAATTTACCATCTGGACGTCTTGGTATATCTTTAACAAATTCAACAGAACGGGGTCTTTTATAACCTGCCAGTTTTTGGTCACAATAAGAGATTATCTCTTCCTCTGTTATTGCCATATCATCTTTTAATACTATAAACGCTTTAACAGATTCTCCCCACTCATCATCAGGCACACCTATTATAGCAACATCCATTACACTCTCATGCATATGCAAGGTCTCTTCAATTTCAGCCGGATATATATTGACTCCTCCACTTATTATCATATCTTTTTTTCTATCTACAACATAAAAGAAGTTGTCTTTGTCAATATATGCAACCTCTCCCTCAATAAAATATTTTTCTCCATCAATATCATGAAAAGAATTTTTTGTTTTTTCAGCATCTTTATAATATTCCAGGTACTTGACCATTGGGTTTGACAAATACAGATCCCCTGCAGTACCAACAGGAACTACTTCTCCGTTTTCTCCAATAATTTTGATTTTATTTCCTGGTGCTACCCTTCCAACACTTGCATACTTACCAGAGTCATTAATATAATCTTTTGGCTTAAGTATTGTATTTATACCCCCATCTGTTGATCCATAAAATTCATAATAAACAGGACCAAAAAATTCAACGATTTTTTTCTTTAATTCGGCAGGACATGGGGCAGCCGCACAAACTATAGATTTCATAGAGCTTACATCATATTGCTCTTTGTTTTTAACATTTATCAATCGTTTTAGCAGGATTGGAGCTACAAACGTGGTTGATATTGCCTCTTTTTCAATAATTTTTAAAGCTTCCTCAGCTTCAAATTTTTTCATTATAACAACTGTACCACCGTTAGCAAATGTGATACCTGAAAAGCCTAAGGGGGCTGCATGATATAGGGGACCTGCTGCTAAATACCTGTTTGTGGTTTTATCAAAATCAAAACCATCCATCATATTATTTAACATTTTTATAAATGCAACAATATCATTTGGATCAAGTACAGATGGGTCATCAAGAGCACGACTATGAGTTCCCTTTGGTTTTCCTGTAGTACCTGATGTATACAGCATAAAACCACCACCTTTTTCCACAGCTTTAAGATCAGTATCAGAGTGATCCTTCAAAAATTTTTCATATGAAATCATCCCCTTATGTTTTAAACCTGTATCAGAAATCAGAATGATTATTTTAACAGATTTTAATTTTGATTGTATAGGAATTATTTTATCTAAAAACAATTCATCTACAAAAAGTACTTTTGAATCTGAATTGTTTACAACATATTCTATTTCATCTCCTTTTAAATGCCAATTTACAGGAGTACTAAAAAAACCGGCAAGAGCAGGCCCAAACATTATTTCCAATAAAGCATTTGAATTACCAACAAACGCTGCAATGTGATCTCCCGATTTTAATCCAAGCGAGATAAGCCCATTATTTAACCTGTTAATTCTTTTATTAAGATCAGCATATGTAAATCTTTTATCACCATAGATAATTGCTTCCTTTTCAGGATATTTTTTCAATTCAGACAAAAATATATTACCATTCATCATGCTTTTAATCAGTTTTCTGGTTGCTTTATTCATAAGTAAACCAAGCATCTCTTTGTTAAAAAACAGTTTCAACTTGTTTAAAATCTTTTTTGCCATCTTAAATACCTCCAAAAATTTTAGAAAATAGATTAGTAAAACTATGTTTATCAGAAAAAACATTGGTTTTTATTTATTACAACAACTTATATAAAATATTGAGCTGATTCTAACTTTAACTGTTTTAAACCTATAGCGAGATTTAAAAAATCTGACTATCTAAGGAACGCGGAC
>DAOWNP010000276.1 GCA_030642545.1 Desulfobacteraceae bacterium
CTCCGTCTCTGTCACAAAGCGTCCTTGTATTTTTAATGGCCAGTCCATGACCTAATATATTATATGTATTTACACTCTGAGTCCAGTAGTTTTTTAACTTTAAGTGATTTTGTTTATTTTGTACTTTTTTGTATTGCACCCGATACAGATAGATTTCCTGGTGCTAATCTTTTTGCTCTTACAATTAAAGGAGATTCCATGAAAGATGCTGCCATTCTTGATGGCGATCTTGTTATTTGCTCTCCAAGACAATTTGCTAAAAACGGTGAAATTATTGTTGCTCTGATTGATAATGAAGATGCAACAGTTAAACGTTTCTTTAAAAGAAATAATAAGATTGAACTTTGTCCTGAAAATAATAAATTCAAATCAAAATTTTATAATTTTGATGAAATTTTAATTCAAGGGAAGGTTATTGGAATTATCAGGGAGCCAAAGTCTTTTTCTTAGTTTATTAAAAAAATCATCAAATACATCTCAAAAAAAAATAGTAATTTGTTTTTAAAGTTTGTATTCCTTAACAATTCGGTTAACAGACGCATAGAGATAGTTCTGATTTTCATCCTTGATTTTTTTTTAAAATCATTTACTCTTTCATTATTATAAACTATAAAATTTCTATTTTTGATAAAATGGAATTATTATAAATGAAACAAATAAAAAAACTGATAGATCAAAAACCAGTATATACCCGAATACTTATCTGCTTTATAATTTTAATGGCAGGATTAATATTGATGTCTGGATTGTCTCTGTTTAAAAAGCCTCCCGGAAAAAGTAATAATGGTGAAAAGTCTTTAAAGGTAGATATTTTAAAAGCAAGATATGAAAACATACAGGTTTTTATTAAAGGATATGGGGAAATACACTCTTTAAACAGTGTTTCACTTTCCCCTGAAATTTCTGGGGAAATAATCAAAGTTCATCCAAGACTTGATACAGGCGAAATCATAAAAAAAGATGAGTTATTATTTTATATTAATCCTGTAAATTACAAAGCAGCACAACAAGAAGCATATGCAAGAGTTAAGCAAAGAGAAAGTGTTCTTTTACGTATTGATCTGGAACACAAAACAGATCTGATACGCATAAAAACTATGCATAGAAATCAAACCCTTGCAAAATCAGAGTTTGAACGTGTATCAAAACTTTATAATACAGACAAGATAGGAACTCTTACTGGTGTTGACAGGGCAGAGCATACTTACAACGAGATAAAAGATGTTGTAGACCAGTTAAATAAAAAAATAGAGATATATCCTGTTCTTATTATGGAAAACAAAGCTTTTCTTGAATCTGCAAAAGCACAACTGAAAATAGCTGATGCAAATTTAAACCGCTGTACTGTTAAAGCTCCTTTTACAGGAAGATTAAAAGATGTTTTTGTTGAAAAAGGGCAGTATGTTATACCTGGTAAAAACATTATTACCATGGCAGATGATTCAGTACTGGAAATATATGTTTCTATAGACAGCATAGATGCAAAAAACTGGCTTATTTTTGATAATAAAAAAACAGAAAAAGAAAATTTGAACTGGTTTTTTCCCCTTAAAAAGGTTAAGTGCTATATTAATTGGACAGATAATCAAAAACAAGATGTACAATACGGTTTTCTCCACAGGGTGGTTAATTTTAATCCAAAAACAAGAACACTGCTTGTTGCAATCAGAATTAATACACAAAATAATCAAAGCAAAAGTTTTCCTTTGGTTGAAGGAATGTTTTGTACAGTTAAAATTTCGGGAAAATTTATAAAAAATGTCATTAAACTTCCCATATGGACTGTAAATTTTGAAAATAGTGTATACCTTGCAAAAGAAAACCGCCTTAAAACCATACCTGTAAAAGTTGTCCGAACAGAAGATGATTATGTTTATGTTTCAGATGGCTTAACTCCAGGAGACATGGTTATAACTACACGTCTTGTAAACCCGCTTGAAAATATACTTCTTGAAATAACTGAAGCAGGACATCATTAATGAAAAAAGTTCTTTCCTTTTTTATCAAAAATACTGTTTTTGCAAATATAGTTCTTTTATTTATAATAATTTCCGGAATCATGGCAGTTAAATTTATGATAAAAGAGACTTTTCCTGATTTTTCTCTCGGAATGATAGCAATTTCAGTTTTATATCCTGGAGCTGATCCTGAAGAGGTTGAAGAGGGAATCAGCAGAAAAATAGAAGAGGTTTTAGAAGGTCTTGAAGGTGTTAAGCAATATACAACCAAATCAAACGAAGGAATTGCAACTGTTCAGATTGAAGTAGCAAAAGGTTTTGTATTAAGAGATGTGCTTGATAAAGTACGAAGCAAAATAGATTCAATTTATACATTTCCGCCTGATGCAGAAAAACCTGTTATAACTGAAATATCTTTAAATAATGTAGCACTTCTTGTCTCTCTTTCCGGAAATATGTCTGAGGTCAGGCTAAAAGAGTGGGGTAAAGAGGTAAAAGAAGAACTTTTGCAAATCCCTGTTCTTTCAAAAGTCAACCTGTTTGGAACCCGCAGATATGAAATAGGAATTGAAGTATCTGAAGAAAAATTAAGAAAATATAATATCTCTTTTAATCAGGTTGCCTCAGCTATCAGAAACAGCAATCTTAATATGGCTGGAGGAACAATACGAACAAAAGGAGAAGAGATACGTATCCGTACTATGGGTAGAAAATATACAGGTGATCAGCTTTCAAAAATTGTCGTTTTAACAGGAGTTTACGGCGAAATTATAACTCTTGATCGTATAGCTGAAATTAACGATGGTTTTTCAGAAGATCCTATAAGTGCTACAGTTGATGGAAAACCTTCAATCTTTATTAATGTATTAAAAACAAGCAAAGAGGATTCTCTTGCTATATCTGAAGCTGTAATATCTTATGTTAAAAATAAAAAAAACAGACTTCCTCAGGGAGTACAGATACAAATTCTTTTTGATACTACTGATTTTTTAAAGGCAAGGATAAATCTTCTTATAAAAAATGGCTTAATAGGATTATGTCTCGTTTTTATTTTATTATGGCTGTTTCTTGATCATCGTTTAAGTTTCTGGGCTGGAATGGGTGTACCCATATCTATAGGAGGTGGTCTGGTTCTTTTATGGATGATGGGAGAGTCCATAAATATGATCTCTTTATTTGGATTAATTATGGTTCTTGGTATAATCGTAGATGATGCCATAGTTGTAGGTGAAGCTATTTTTGTACACAGACAAAATGGAGATTCTCCTCTTGATGCTGCTGTTAACGGGATTATGGAAGTTGGGATGCCTGTTATCTCTGCAGTTACTACAACTATTGTAGCATTTTGTCCTCTTTTGTTTGTAGACGGTGTTATGGGCAGTTTTATAGCTATTTTACCTGCTGTGGTAATAGCATGCCTTATATTCTCTCTTATTGAATGTATATTATTACTTCCTGCTCATTTAAGCCATCTGCCGGATCCTGAAAATGCCGGCAAGTCAGATATATTAAAGTCTGATATCTGGTCAAAGATTAAACAAATAAATAAAAAAGCCGACAAACTGCTTAAAGATTTTATACAAAACAGATACAGACCTTTTTTGCAAAAAGCTCTGCATTACAGATATATATCCCTTTGTACAGGCATAGCTCTTTTGATGTTTACCATGGGTCTTATAAAAGGAGAATTTATTAAATTTGAATCTTTTCCTGAGATTGACGGATTTATAATAACAGCAAATATAAAATTTCAAAACGGTACTCCTCCTGAAGTTACTAAAGAAG
>DAOWNP010000216.1 GCA_030642545.1 Desulfobacteraceae bacterium
TATTGGTTCCGGTATGGTGCATCCCGCTGTCTTTGAGAATGTGGGGTATGATACTTCAGTTTATACAGGATTTGCATTTGGAATGGGAGTTGAACGTATAACCATGTTAAAATATGGTATAGATGATATTCGTAGATTTTATGAAAATGATATCAGATTCTTAGGACAGTTTTGATATGAAGGTAAGCTTAAGCTGGTTAAAAGAGTATGTAAATGTAGATGTGGATAAAGATTTCCTGGCACATTCTCTTACAATGGCAGGACTTGAAGTTGATGATATAGTTGATCGCTATGATTATCTTAAAGGAGTTGTTGCTGCAAAAATAGTAGATATAAAAAAACATCCTGATGCTGATAACTTGCAAGTGGTTTTATTAGATAAAGGTGATACTCTTGTTACTGTTGTATGCGGGGCAGATAATATTGAAAAAAATATGATTGTTCCTCTTGTTTTACCTGGAACAACGCTGCCTTCTGGTATAGTTATAGAAAAGAGCCAGATAAGAGGTGTTTTTTCAGCTGGAATGCTTCCGAGTGAATTGGAATTAATGACAGGACATGATAATTGTGGTGTAATGCCTTTGTGTCAAAATATAGCTTTAGGCTTAAATTTAAAAGAAGCTCTTAGCTTATCTGATTATGTACTTGAAATTGATTTAACGCCTAATAGACCGGATTGTTTAAGCTTGCTTGGTGTTGCAAGGGAAATTTCTGTTTTTTGTAAACAAAATATTAAACTTCCTGTAACTAAAATTTATGAATCAGATGAAAAATTATTGGATTTTTTATCTGTGGATGTTGATGCTTTTCAACACTGTATGAGATATACTGCAAGAATGGTTATAGATGTTACAGTAAGGCCATCCCCTTTTTGGTTACAGGACAGGTTGCTCTCTATTGGTTTAAAACCTGTAAATAATGTTGTTGATATTACTAATTTTGTAATGATGGAAACAGGGCAGCCAATTCATGCTTTTGATTATGACAAACTTGCTGAAAATAGAATTGTTGTTCGTATAGCAGAAAAAGGTGAAGATTTTGTTACACTTGATAAAGTAAAACGGTCTTTAGATCCTTATTCATTAATGATATGTGATGGCAAAAAGCCTATTGCTCTTGCAGGAATTATGGGTGGTTTAAATTCTCAAATAGAGTTAGATACAAAAAAGATTCTTATTGAAAGTGCTTATTTTAATCCTGTTACTATTCGTAAAACAGCAAAAAAAACAGGATTAAACACAGATGCTTCACATCGTTTTGAAAGAGGGGTTGATCCTGAAGGAACCATTACAGCACTTGACAGAGCCGCAGCTCTTATTAGCGAGATAGGATGTGGTAGAGTCTTAAAAGGTTTGGTAGATGAAAAAAAAGATTATTTTAAGAAACAACAGATAAAGTTTAATACTGTTAAAGCAAACAGGATGCTTGGTCTTAATTTAAAACCAGAAGTTATGGCTGAGCTTTTAACTTCTATAGGTTTTGATGTAACATTGTCAAAAGATACCGAATTAGATGTAATTCCTCCATCTTTCAGGGTAGATGTTGCAAGAGAGGAGGATCTCGTTGAAGAGGTTGCACGGTTATCAGGATATGATAATATTCCTGTTACTTTTCCGGCTGGTATTTCAAGTTTTAAAAATATTCAGGTTAAACAGTCGGTTTTGGAAAAAGTAAAAAGTTTTATGTTGGGGTGTGGATTTTATGAAGTGATAAATTATAGTTTTATAAATCCTGCTTCTGTATATGATCTTGGCTTATCAGCAAATGATGAACGTAACAAACTTGTAAAGATTTTAAATCCTCTTGTTGAGGATCAATCTGTACTAAGGAGTTCATTGATACCTGGTTTACTTAAAAATATGTATCTTAATAATTCAAGAAATATATTTACCTTTAAAATATTTGAAACAGGTCGTATTTTTATTTCAAAAGGAGAAGAGACTCAACCTAAAGAAGTTGATCTTTTTTCAGGTTTATGGACAGGGTTGAGATATCAAGAATCATGGCATGATAATAAAACAAAAACTGATTTTTTTGATATAAAAGGTGTGGTCGAAGGGATTTTAAATAAACTTGGAATTCAAGGAGTAGAATTTTTACAAAAACCCTTTGAAACTATAAGTTTTACCAGTGCCGGATGTTCTGCTGATATTGTTGTAAAAGATGAAATTATAGGACTGGTTGGAGAGGTAAATTCAGAGGTTAAAAGAAAATTTAATTTAAAACCGGATGTTTTTGTTTTTGAAATTTCTTTGAAAAAACTTAAAAAGTTTGCATCAAAAACTGATGTAAAAGTTATATCTGTTCCTCGTTTCCCTTCTGCTTCTCGTGATATGACAATTATTATTGACAAAGAAATTGCAGCAGACAAGGTTTTAAGATTTATAAAAAATATAAAGGAAGATTTAATAGAAGATGTTTTTCTTTTTGATTTTTATGAGGGAAAGCCTATTGAATCAGGTAAAAAAAGTATTTCATTTAGAATGATTTATAGATCTTTAACAGGTACTTTAAAAGATAATGATGTAAATAAGGTACATGCATTAATTACTGATCAACTGATTAAGAGCTTTGATGTTTTATTTCCGGTATAAGGAGTGAAAATTATTTTGTTCCTACTTCTAATAAATGAGGGTTATATTATTTCTATAATTTAATGGTTGACAAATTTGTTAGTTTATTATAGGTAGATATATCTTTATAAAGCGGGCATAGCTCAGCTGGTAGAGTACAAGCTTCCCAAGCTTGGGGTCGCGAGTTCAAACCTCGTTGCCCGCTCCAAATAAGTATGTTTATTGATAGCAATAGTTGCTAACAATAAGGAGATGATTAGAAACGGGCAATTGCCCGTTTTTGTTTTTTTTGTGAGTGGAAAAATTGTGAGAAAGCAAAAAAAAGATAAGTTTAGAAAAAAAGATAGATTTAGAAAAAAAGATAGATTTGCAAATAGTAATTCTAAAGATTTTATTTTAAAAGTAAGGGGAGCTGCTGAATCTTTATGCGAATCAGAAGGTATTGAGCTGGTGCATGTGGAATACTTGCGGGAAACAACAGGATGGATACTTAGAATATATATAGATAAACAGTTAGGTGGTATTAAGCTTGATGATTGTGCGTTTATCGGGCGTCAGTTAAGTGACGTCTTAGATATAATAGCAGAAAAAAATGAAACTTATAATTTAGAAATATCATCTCCTGGTGTTTGTCGTCCATTAGTAAAGAAGGAAGATTTTGATGTTTATTCAGGAAAAATGGCAAAGATTAAAATTGAGCATCCTGTAAATAATCAGAAAAATTTCAAAGGGGTTTTAGGTGGTATGTTGAATGAAGATGTAAAGATTGTTATTGATAATAAAGTTTTATATCTTCCTTTCAAAAGTATTATAAAAGCCAGGCTTTGTTGATAAAAAGAATGGAGAAAACACACATGTTTGTAACAGATATTAAACGTGTTATTGAGCAGGTAAGTAAAGATAAGGGATTAGATCCGCAAGTCCTTATTGAGACCCTTGAAGATGCTTTGAAATCAGCTGCCCGAAAAAAATATGGGATAAAGGCTGATATTGAAACTAAATATAATCCTGAACTTGGAGAAATAGAGGTTTTTCTTTTTAAAGAAGTTGTTGAAGATATTGAAGATACTGAAATGCAACTGTCTCTTGAACAGGGCAGAGAATTTGATCCTGAGTGTGAAATAGGAGATAGTATAGGAGTTAAACTTGACAACATGTCTTTTGGAAGAATAGCGGCACAATCAGCAAAACAGGTAATTATTCAAAAAATAAAAGATGCTGAAAAAAATGCTATTTATGAAAAGTTTGCAGGTAGAAAAGGTGAAATAATAAATGGTATAGTCCAAAGAATAATGCGTAACGATATTATTGTTAATTTAGGCCAGGCAGAAGCAGTGCTTCCAGTACGAGAGCAGACATTCAAGGAGTCGTTTGCGAGAAATGACCGGATAAGAGCTAATATTTTAAAAGTAATGCAGGATGCACGCGGACCTCAGATTGTTTTAACGAGAAGTCACCCTGATTTTGTTGTAAACCTTTTTAAAGTGGAAGTACCTGAAATAAGGCAGGGGATTGTAACTATAATGGGGATTGCAAGAGAGCCTGGTATGCGTTCTAAAATAGCTGTAAGCTCTACTGATGTTGATATTGATCCTGTTGGAGCATGTGTAGGGATGAAGGGCAGCAGGGTTCAGACAGTTGTTCAGGAGCTTAAAGGTGAAAAAATAGATATTGTTCCATGGCATATTGACCCGGCTAAATTTGTTTGTAATGCCTTGTCTCCTGCTGAAATATCAAGAGTGATAATAGACGAAGAAAATAGTTCTATGGAAGTTATTGTGCCTGATGAATTTCTTTCTGTTGCAATAGGAAAGCAAGGGCAAAATGTACGGCTTGCTGCGAAGTTAACAGGATGGGATTTAGATGTTGTAAGTGAAGTTAAATACAGTAAAAAGATGAGAAAGGGATACGAATCTCTTTTGCAGGTTCCTGGAGTAAATATCGGTCTGGCTGATGCTTTATATGAAGTTGGGTTTTTTGAAATGAAAGAGCTGGGAACATCTACTGTAGAAGATCTGATACAGGTGCGTGGTATAGAGGATGAAGAAAAGGCTGAAAATATTATAAAAGCAGCACAAGATCTGGTTTTAAAAGATAATGAATCAGACAAAAAAAGTTCTGTACCTTTAGATGAAAATGAAGAAGTTGATGTAACGGATTCAGATGATTCAGAAAGTGATAAAGAAGAAGATGTGACGGATTCAGATGATTCAGAAACTGATAAAGAAGAAGATGTAACGGATTCAGATGATTCAGAAACTGATAAAGAAGAAGATGTAACGGATTCAGATGATTCAGAAA
>DAOWNP010000109.1 GCA_030642545.1 Desulfobacteraceae bacterium
AGTTAATTTTTCATAAAAGATTTTTAATTATCGGAGAAAACACATATGTTTTTGTGAAATTAATTATCTGACAATTTATAATATGCAAAATAAAATAGTATTAAACTAATATTTATGATAGTAATTTAATCAAGTCAAGCAAAAAGCAAGAATACAGTATAAATATCAATTAATTATTATGTCCAATACAAATTTTCATAATAATTAATTTTACATTTTCTAAATTTGGATTTTTAATATTGAAAAAAAAAAACTCTCCCCTAACCCATATCAGCGTGAGCCTGACAAAAATTATAAACAATCTAAACAAAACACCCAACACTCAACTAAAAGAGGTATGGGATATCTGGAACAATATTACAAAAGGTCCTGTTGCAGATAACTCCAAACCTGCTATAATAAAAGGTAAAACTCTCTACATCAATGTATCATCCTCTCCATGGCTGCAACAGCTTCAATTTTTAAAAGATGATATTTTAGAAAAACTAAATAATAATTCCAAAAATATAACTTTTGAAAAAATCACTTTTAAGATTGGACCTGTATAAATGGTTAATAATACCATTGATAATTTTTTAAAGGGCAGCATTAAAATTATACAGCCAGAAAAAGGCTACAGGTTCTCTATTGACGCTGTTATCTTATCAAATCATGTTTCACCCAAACCCTGTGATAAAATAATTGATCTTGGAACAGGCTGCGGAATAATTCCTGTGTTAATAGCTTCAAAACATACTGATATTAAAATTTATGGTGTTGAAATACAAAAAAAACTGGCAGAAACAGCCATATTAAATGTTTACAAAAATAATATGGCAGATAAAATACAAATTCTTTCCATGGACATGAAAGAGCTTTCATTTAAAATAACAAATGGCCCTGCATCAATTATTGTAAGCAACCCACCTTATAGACGCATAGCATCAGGAAGAATAAACCCAGACAACCAACGTGCAATAGCAAGGCACGAAATTAAAATAACATTAGAGCAAATGATAAAAACAGCAGGAAAAATGCTTAAAACAGCAGGGGAATTTATTACCATATATCCTGCAGAACGTATAGTTGATCTGTTATCAGCAATGCGTAAAGAAAACTTAGAACCCAAATTTTTAAGATGCATCCACTCCAAAAGAGAAAAAGAAGCCAAATTGATAATAGTATCCGCTCATAAATGCGGCAGCAAAGGTACAAAAATCCTGAATCCTCTTTTCATATACAAAAAAAACGGTTCGTATACAGATGAAGTAAAAGAGATGTTTACTTTAAAATAGATAAAAACAAGGGATTCTTTTGATAAACTGAAACCTTTGTATGATTTATGGTAATAACCATGCTTTTTTTAAAAAATTAATGCTAAATCGTGTAAAATATGCTATTATATTTTTTTTAAGTAACAAACTTGTTTTTAAATAATTTGTTATTGTTAAGATTTTTGTTCTACCATGGCAAAATAGAAGGTTATCAAATAATTTCTGTTAATCAATGCAAAAGACTGTTTTATAATGACCAGAAAACCAGCATATGAAGAATTGGAACAAATTATCAATTCCGTATCAAACCATATATACTTTTTGAACAAAGACTATATTTGCCTTAACATTAACAATGCCTGTCTGACAGCACATAAAAAAAGCCGCAAAGAGATTGTCGGCCATTCTGTCACTAAACTAATAGGAAAAGAAGTATTTGATTGCCTGATTAAAGAAAAAATGGACAAATGTCTTGCCGGCAAACGCATCCACTATGAATCATGGTTTGATTTTCCAGGATCAGGACAACGTTTTATGGATATTGTCTACCATCCCTATTTAGAAACCAGTGGATCAGTTTCGGGAATAATTGTAGTATCTAATGATATTACCAGGCGGAAAACAGCAGAAAAGGCTCTTGCTGAAAAAGCTGCCTTGTTAGATAATATCTTAAAAAACGCTCATGATATAGCTATTGCCACAACAGACCTTGATTTTCGTATAAACTATTATAATCCTGTGGCTGAAAAATTATTCGGTTATACGGCAAAAGAAGTTTTTGGTAAAACCGTACAGGAGATGCACACCAAAGAGAATGTTGATCCCGAGCGATTTGAACATGCAGTTAAAATAATCCGCCATGATGGCAAGTATTGCTATTCCACCACACAGGAAACCAAAAACGGTACCCGCTATCTTGATTTAACAGTCACAGGCATCTTTGATTCCAAAGACAAGATGGTGGGTTTTTCACTCTTTTCCCGTGACATAACAGAACACAAAAAGGCAGAAGAGACACTAAAACAGCGTGAGAGATACCTGACAGGGCTGAATGAAGCTGCACAGGTACTATTAGTTCCAGCCAATACGATTTTGTTTCAAAAATTTGTTGATAAAATCGGACCTGCTTTAGATGCCAGCCGTGCATACGTTTTCATGAACCATACTGATTCTAACGGCCAATTGCTGATGAGTCAGAAAGCTGAGTGGTGTGCAAAAGGTATCAGCCCTGAGATAGATAATCCGCTTCTGCAAAATCTTTCTTACGATAACTGGATGCCAAGATGGAAAAGTATGCTCTTTTGGGGCAAGATTGTCAACGATAGTGTAACTAACTTCCCGGATAAGGAACGTGAAGTTTTAGAACCCCAAAGTATTCTGGCAATTTTGATTGTCCCAATCATGGTTGATAATGAGTTTGTCGGTTTTATTGGCTTTGACAACTGCATTTCCGATTGCAAATGGGATACTATCGAACAAACTTTCCTTAGTACTGCTGCCAACGATTTAGCACAAGCCATTAAACGTTTACGATCAGAAGAGAGTATACGTGCCTCTCTCAAGGAAAAAGAAATACTTCTACGCGAAATTCATCATCGTGTCAAAAACAACATGCTGATCATTGTCAGTCTATTGAACATGCATTCAAGAAGAACAGACAATACGTATCTCGGAGAGGTTTTTGATGACTGCCGAAACCGTATCAATGCAATGTCTTTGATTCACGAGGCACTATATCAGTCCGAGAACCTGGCCAAAATTGACTTTAAAGTCTATCTCAATAAACTCTGCCGCAATCTTATTCAGGCATATGCTGCCACAAACAAAGGGATAACGGTAACAGTAAATCAATGCAACGTGGCACTAAACATGGATCAAGGTATTGCTGTAGGAATGGTTATCTGCGAGCTGGTTTCAAACACATTCAAACATGCGTTCCCTTTGGGCAAAGGTGGAATTGTATTGATCAACCTGTCTGTACTTGAAGGTGAAATAATAGAGCTGATCGTTCAAGACAACGGGAAAGGCCTGCCTCCTGATATCGACATCATAAATCCGTCATCACTTGGATTGCGGCTGACAGTTGCTACCATAACACGAGAACTGGCAGGAAATATTGAGGTAGAACGGGACAACGGCACACGATTTGTCATTCATTTCAAATGCAAAAGCAAATAGCAAAAGGAAACGTTTTATGAGTTCCTCCAAAATAATGATTGTTGAAGACAATACCATTGTAGCTGAGAACTGTCGTGACTGCTTAGAAGACCTTGGTTACAACATTACGTCTATTGTGGCATCGGGTAAAGAATCAATTGAAAAAGCAGAGGCTGAAAGGCCTGACTGCATTATTATGGACATTCACCTTCGTGATAAAATGGACGGCATTGAGGCAGCAGAGCAAATTTATTCCCGCTTTAAAATTCCAGTTGTATTTCTTTCTGCCTTCAGCGACCGTGAGTTGATCAATCGAAGCAAGCGAACCGGTTCTTTTGGCTACCTTGTCAAACCTGTCAATGAACGCGAACTTTTCGCAACACTTGAAACAGCACTATACAAAGCAAAAACCGAAAAAAAACTCAGGCTTTTTGAAACCAAATTGCAACAAACACAAAAAATGGAAGCAATCAGTACTCTTGCCAGCGGCATTGCTCACCAGTTCAACAATGCCTTATATGTAATTACAGGTAATATTGAGCTGCTTGAAATGAATTTTGCCGGTGATAAGAAAATAGCTGATTTTGTCAAAAAAGTTGAGCCTTCTACTCAACAAATGATTCAATTGGTTAATCAACTGCAAGCCTATGCCAGAGGTGGTAAATATCAGATTAAAACATTTTCATTTAGTAATTTAGTAAAAGATACATTGCCCTTACTCAAACATATCATAGGTCATAGCATACATGTTGAGACTGAACTGCCTTGTGATATTCTCAATATAAATGCGGACATGACTCAAATACAAATGGTGCTGTCTGCTGTTCTGATCAATGCGTCTGAGGCAATAGATGGTAATGGGTGTATCAGGATTGCCTGTAAAAACACATTAATAACTGATAAGACAGTTAAAAAATTTTCAGGGTTAAAACCTGGCAGCTATGTCAACCTGACAATAACAGATAACGGCAAGGGCATGGATAAAGAGACAAGAAAACAGATATTTGAACCTTTTTTTACCACCAAATTTGAGGGGCGAGGTCTTGGAATGGCAGCAACATATGGTATTATCAAAAACCATAATGGCTGGATATCAGTTGATTCAAAACAAGACAAAGGAACTGTTATAAAAATTTACCTGCCTGCAACGTAAGCACTTGTCTGTACTTCGTCCTGAAAAAGATATTTATTTTTTTTACTATCAATTTTTGAGCAGTTTCTACATTAAAAAACAATTCTCTTTCTTTACCATCTGCAGAAGTTTTATTTTATCCACACGTTCCCTACTCTCCCAGTACCAATAGGGCATCCACCACAACAGGGTTTGACTTATTAATAATTATGGGATTAAGATCAATTTCTGATATTTCCGGATGGAGTATAGAGATCATGCTTAATTTTTGCAATATACCCGCAAGACTTTTAATATTTACAGGCTCCATCCCACGAAATGCATTTAAAATTTTATCAGCCTTTATATTACAAATCATCTCTTTGGCCTCAACAAGAGACAAAGGCGCAGATCTTAGTGTTGTATCATTAATAGCTTCTGCAAATATCCCGCCTATCCCAAAAAGAATGCATGGCCCAAACCCTGAAAACCTTGTCATTCCTGCAAGAAACTCTCTTTTCCCTAAAACCATTTCCTGAATTAAAACAGGAATATCTCTTTTTGCTGATTCTCTTATAGATTTAAATGATTTTGAAAGTTCATCTCTGTTTTTAATATTTAAGCAGATAAGACCTTTTCCTGTTTTATGCAAAATATCTGAGGAACACCCTTTTATCACGACCGGATATCCTATCTGATCTGCAGCATCAAAAGCATCATCTATGGAATAAGTAAGTACCTCTTTTGTAACTGGAATATCATACAATGAAAGAATTTTTTTAGCATCATACTCATTTAATGCCTTGCTACCTTTTCCTATTGCATCTTTTATAATTTTTACTGACTCTTTATTTTGTTCAAGCAGAGTTAGCGCTTTAATTTTTTCTCTCTTTTTTATCTCACCATATTGATAAAGAACTACTATAGCTTTTGCTGCCTTTTCAGGAGAATTGTATACAGGAATATCATTATCCTGAAAATACGATGTACAACTATCATCACGATCAAAAAATGAAGAAATAAACAGAGGCAGATCATATTTGTTTTTTATATTTAAAACATCCGTAAGATCCATATCAAATCCTTCAAGAATAGCATCTAAGGAAATATCCCCCAAAGATTTTTTAATAGCCGGATACATTGTTTTTATAATACCTGTCCCTATAATTCCATGAATTGCAATTGCATCAACCTCTCCACTTTGTACCAGCATATTAGGTATTTTAGAAGCAAGAAGGGATGAATCCATAACAAGTGTGAGATCTATTGGGTTTTTTGATGATCCTTGAGCTGGTAAAACTTCTTTTAAACTTTTTTGAAGTTTTACTGATAATTCAGGAATCACCATTCCTGCCTTGTTACAAGTATCTGATATAGCAGTTCCAGGTCCTCCTGAATTTGTAATAATCCCCACTCTTTTTCCTCTAATTTCAGGTTGAGTTGCTAATGCCCAACCAAAATCATAGAGTTCCTCAACTGATTGAACACGAATAATACCTGCCTGCTTGAATATCCCTTCATACAGATAATCAGGTCCTGCCAAAGACCCTGTATGGCTTAACCCTGCACTGGCTCCGGCTCCTGAGCCTCCAACATATTGAGCAATTACAGGTTTGTATGGGGTTATCTTTTGTGCTATTTCAATAAATTTTCTCCCATCACTAAGCCCTTCAATATATATAGCAATAGCCTTTGTCTGTTCATCCTGTCCCATATATTCCAGCGCATCGCAAATATCAATACTTGTCCCATTTCCAATACTAATGGATTTACTATACCTTATTCCTTTTTTTTCAAGATAAGGCAGTACCTGCGCAACATAGGTACCACTTTGAGAAATAAAACCAAGCCCCCCTGAATCAACAGACATAGGCATTACAGTGGCATTTAAAGATATTTCAGAATTAATTATTCCCATACAATTTGGTCCGATAAAGCGTATTCCATACTTTTTAGCTATTTCATTAAGCATAGCCTCCTTCTTTTCTCCTTCTGAGCCTACCTCCCTAAATCCAGCCGTAATAATAATCGCCCGCTTTGTACCAAACCTGCCAAAGTCTTCCAAATATTTTATAACTATATCAGCCGGAACAATAAAAACAGCGAGATCAGGAACTTCAGGCAGATCAAAAACAGATTTATAGGCTTTATGCCCTGATACTATTTCTGCCTTAGGATGCACAGGATAAAAATTGCCCTTAAAACCACAATTAGATATCCCCATCGCAAACATATTCCCTATCTTCATAGGATTAGCTCCTGCTCCAACCATGGCAATAGATTTTGGACTCATTAATAACTTCAAAGGGTTTTGCATACTTAAATTCTCCGGATTATTTGAAAATCAGTTATACTCTCTCTTAATTATTATCTAATATTTTTATGCTTTAACTATATAATGGTATAAAATATATTTTCTACTTTAGGAACGTGGATGAAATAACTTCCACAAACAGGCACATAGATTGAAAGTTAGAAATGTTTTATCTGAAAACTCAAAAACAGATGGGATAGCTGGCTCTTTTGATGTTTTTGTGATTTTAGATAGGCAAAGATGACCTGAATCTATGATGTATAATTGCGGAAGAGCCGTTTTGTCCACGTTCCTAATTGTAATATAATTAATATTTAAATGAATATATGAAAAACTAATTTCTGCGTCAAGTTTAAAGGTATCTAAATAATCATCTGAAATACAATAATAAATTATTTTCATTCATAACTTGTTAAATAATAAAGATTTATAGCGCTCTTTAAACCTTTGACATTCATAGGAAGAATTTTAGAATTAGAATTTTAGAATACGAAAAACCCAAAACCAAAAAAGAAGTGATTGAGATTGGCTTTGAGGATTTATCAGGATTAAAAATAAGACCTAACAAGTGTCAAGAACAGACTTGACCCCATAATTCCACTTGACAATTTTGTAAAATGAGCATTATCATATTTTTTAGTATTAATTTAAATAGGGCAAGTTACTCTATTTAAAAAATTATTTATGCAGATATGGAGAAAAAAATTATGACACAAAAGCAGCAAGGTATAGGCATTACATCCAGCCCTGACCAGGCAAAAAAACCTGATCCAGATGCTTCTTTGAAAAAAACTTTGGGGAAAATAAAACAAAAATTTCTTATAATGAGTGGAAAAGGCGGGGTAGGCAAAACAAGTGTTACTGTTAATATAGCCTTTGCTCTTGCTAATCTTGGATATAAAGTAGGTATAATGGATGTTGATATACATGGGCCTGATATA
>DAOWNP010000265.1 GCA_030642545.1 Desulfobacteraceae bacterium
TCAGCTACGCAGGGCTTCGGCATCCGTTCCAACATCAAAAAGCTAACCGCTAATGGCTAAAAGCTAACCGCACAGCTCGAAATATTGCAAGAAAAGTTGAGGGAAAAGAAACATTGAGCTTTAACATCGGGACAGGGAGAAGAGATGAATTATAGAAAACCGAAACGGATGTTTGAAGACGCCGGGACAGTTGATCCGAAAATGTCATACCATATTAACTTGGAAAATGTGACTAATACAAAAGGTCAGGGTGTTAAGACTCTGGTTGACCTGGGAAGGTACTTTTCCATATTTGCTCCGAGACAAAGCGGCAAAACTACGTTTTTTAAAGATTTCAGCTCAGAACTTGAAAAAGATCCAGCCTATGTGTCTGTGCTTCTTAGTTTTCAGGCATATAAAAACATTGACAGGCAAAGGTTTTATCAACTAATTCAAAAAGAAATATACAACCAGCTTATATGCAGACTGCATGCTGTAAATTGTTTGAAGCTGAATGCTGTAAAAGCATGCCTATATTCTCATAATCTAACAGATCATATCTCATTAAGTGAACTGTTTGAAGAATTAAACCATATAATAGAATTTAAAAAAATCGTTATTTTCATAGATGAATTCGATGGCATTCCAATAAGTGAGTTAGAAAATTTTCTGACAACTTTAAGAGATCTGTATCAAAAATACAAGGAGCTTACAGATAAAGCACTATACTCCATTGGTCTGGTGGGAATACGTAATATAACCAAGCTTATTGTTGGTGGGGTATCACCTTTTAATATTGCTGATCAGGTAAAACTTCCATCCTTCACCCTGAAGAATGTTCGGGATCTTTACAGCCAATACACAGAAGAAACAAACCAGCCATTTACTGAAGAAACTGTAAAAAAAGTTTATGAGGAAACAGCCGGTCAGCCTTGGCTGGTGAATCGAATAGGCACTATTCTAACCATTAATATAAAGCCCGAAACCACGAACCCGATAACAGTGCAAGATGTGGAAAGGGGAATAGAATTCCTCCTAAAGGAAAGAAACAGCCACTTTGATAATCTCCTTGAAAAAGCAAAATTATATAAAGAAACTTTTGTCAAAATTATATTCAACGGAGTGGAATACAATCCAGATGATGAGGATCAATCATGGTTAGAACAATATGGACTGATAAATGAAAAAAATGATAAAGCTGTTGTGGCCAATAATATATATAAAAAACGATTCTTAAAAGCTTTTTTTCAAGAATCTGGTGCAATCACAGATACTTCATATAATGCCTATTTTGGTTCTGACGGTTTTTTAAATATGGAAGCTATTCTTTCTGATTTTGAGGAATATATTATACAAATTGGCGTAAACGCCTTTTACAAAAACCAACAACCATATGAGAAAACAGGGCAGTTTTTGCTCACCGCCTGGCTGTATCAGTTTGTAGAGGAAGGAAAAGGCGAGCTGCGTTACGAAGTCCCAAGTGGACTGGGGAGAATGGATATTCTTTTAATCTATCATGGGCATAAATATATTATCGAAACTAAAATAAATCGTTCAAGTCTTGACAAGACTATTGAAAAAGCGATTAACCAGCTTTGCAGCAAATACCTTTTAACCGAACAAGCCAATGAGGGATATGTAGTGGTTTTTGATATTAAAACAGTGGTAGGTGAATTATGTACACCGCAAAAACATATAATTGAGGAAAAAGAGATATTGATTTTTAACATCGGGATAGGGAGATAGAAATTTTTACAAATTTGAAAAATATCATAGAATTCAATTATATTAATGGGAAAAGTAAAATATTTTTGAAGAATATAAAAAAATTTGGTGAATCTTTTTTCCTTTTTTTTGACTACTCAATGAGTTTAAGATATTATTAAAAAGAATCAAATTAAATAATAGTATTTATGTAGAGGAACTATAAATGAGCTTAGAAAATAATACATTACTTGATCATAAAATTATTAAAAATCGTTTAAAAATATTAAAAGAAGGCTATGCATCTTGTGCCATTGAAGGATTGCATATTACCGGAGACGATAAAAGTTTTATGGAAAACATGATCAATGAAGGTTTCAACCCTGATGAAATGATCAAAGAAATCAAAAAAAAGATGGCTCTTTGAAGCGTTATAATGTTGCCAAGCCTCATTTAATCCCCGGCACAAATGTTCTGAAAAATATTCCAAATATTACCAACCAAAAAGATCTTGATCGCTTTGAGCTTTTATCCTTTCTTGCCCGGTTAGACACTATCCCAGAAGGAGATTTGTCTGCTAATCATTTAAAAAGAATCCATGCCCATTCCTTGCAGGATGTTTATAAATGGGCAGGAGAATTTCGAAACATTCCAACTGAAAAAGGGACAAGTGTTTTTTGCAGGCCTGAATTTATTGTTCAGGAAATTAATAAAATTACCAAGTCTATTAACCTTTTAGAACTCCAAACAATGAATCTTAAAACATTTTCAAAAAACCTTGCTGAAGTAGTGGGTGAACTTAATGCTGTGCATCCATTCTTGGATGGAAATGGGAGGGCAATTCGCGTGTATGCCCAGGAATTAAGCAAGAGTGTTGGATATGAGCTTAATGTATCTGATTTGCGTGGAGAGACCTGGAATAAAGCATCAGGAAAATCTTTTTTAGGAGATAACCATCTCTTATTTCAGCTTTTACAAGAACATCTTTCTAAAATGTAATATACAGTCTAAAACATATAATTGATGAAAAAGAGATATTGATTTTTAACATCGGGATAGGGAGATAGATAGAAATAATTATCAAATCATATTATACAATTAATTTTACTTTTGATAAGAAAAAAATAAATTATTCAATGTAAAGTCATATCTAAAGATGGAATTTTTTACAAAGTTGAAAAATATCAGAGAATTAGATTTTGTTGTCACATATGAAATAATTTTGAAGAATATAATAAGAGTTTGAAAACTCTTATTGACAGAAATCTGGTACACTTTCTATATTACCGAAAGCTTTATTACTTTGGCGTCCCCAAGGGGATTCGAACCCCTGTTGCCGGCGTGAAAGGCCGGTGTCCTGGACCAGACTAGACGATGGGGACATTAAACTTAGTTAATGTCTTGTGTTATGGGTCGTGCGCGACTCGAACGCGCGACTCTCTGCTTAAAAGGCAGATACTCTACCAACTGAGTTAACGACCCTCAAAAACAAAAACGTTTTACCTTTTTTAGTTTTTCTTGTCAACTTTTTTTTTAAAAAAAAAGCATATTTTTTTATTTCCGCCAGAATTCCGGTACCAAAAGTATGATTAGTGTATATATTTCAAGCCTGCCGAGAAGCATACATACTATAAGAAGCCATTTTCCTGCATCTGGGATACAGGCATAATTTTTAACAGGTCCTACAAGACCAAAACCAGGTCCTATATTACCGAGTGAAGATGCAACAGATGTTATAGATGTAACAAAATCCACACCAAATCCTGCCATAATAATAGAAGATATAACAAATAAAAATATATATAAAACAATAAACCCGAGAATACTATGTAATATATTTGATGATACCAGCTTATTATTAATTTTGACTTTATATACAGCATGTGGATGAATTAAAAGGAACAGTTCCTTATAACAATATTTAAAGCATAGTAAAATTCTTATGCATTTCATGCCTCCTCCTGTAGAACCTGCAGATGCACCGATAAACATACAGAAAAAAATGACCATCTGAGATAAAGGCGGCCATAATTCATAGTTATAAGTAGCATATCCTGTTGTTGTAATAATAGAAACTATTTGAAACAAACTATATCTGAAGGCTTCTGGAAAGGTGTCATAAACTGTTTTATAAACATTGAATGTGACAAGAAATGTACAAATTATAATCAAAAGTATAAAAAAACGCAGCTCAACATCTTTAAATAAAGCAAGGGGCTTTCCTGTTAAAAATTGGTAATGCAAAGTAAAGTTTATTCCTGCAATTATCATAAAAATTATAATTACAAAGTCAA
>DAOWNP010000169.1 GCA_030642545.1 Desulfobacteraceae bacterium
GATAGATTTCTTCCATAGCAATCTATTATATTTGAGAGTCCAAAGTTCTGCAGTCATGCCAGACAAAGATCCGGCAGCAAGCTTTCATTATGTTATTGATGCACTGTGCAGGCTTGACTTTTCCCAAAGATCATCCTGGTTTGTGGATCATCGTTAATCAAGCGTCATCAAAGCAGCTGGTCAGTTCTACGTTAATATTAATGTTTTTTGTCAAAAAGAGAGATTACATTTGATGAATTACTATTGAGGTTTTTATTGTTTTTTAGTGGTTTGACAACAGGCATTATCTTCTCAATTTTTATTTTTTTACCGTTCATGGTAAATTCGTCACCATTGATATATTGATCTTTTATTAACCACACTATGGATTCTACAGGAACTTTGAGCACAAGAAGAGTTACATGATACCAGTCTCTTTTATGATCAGCAGAAATATCTTCAACCCTGGCAAAAAATACCGGATTGCCCTCAATATAAACCAGTACAACATCATTTTCCTGTGTCATTTTTACACCTTTTTTAGAGGTTGATTCTAATAATTAAGATCAAATCTTTTTTACATTTTTGAATAAAAAATATATTTTTAATCTATTTGCCCTGTTTATGCAAATAAATTAAAAATATTATTTCCTAAGAAACGTGGATAAAATAACTTCCACAAACAGGCACATAAATTTTCAGGATGCTAAATATTATGAAAAAACTAAAAAAAATTATAGATTCTATTGTTTTACCTGATGAAAAATATTTTAAAAAAGCAATGTCCCGCCTTTCTCAACAAGCACGACCTCATGGAAGCCTTGGTGTTCTTGAAGGTATTTCTGCAAGACTTGCCGGTATTTTTAATACTTTGGATGTACATCTTAATAAAAAAGTAATAGTGACCTGTGCAGGAGATCATGGAATAGTGGCTGAAGGTGTTTCTATTTTTCCAAAAGAAGTTACATTGCAGATGGTTCATAATTTTGTAAATAAAGGCGCATCAATAAATGTATTAGCAAAACATGCAGGAGCTAAAATTAAAGTAGCTGATTTTGGAATTAATTATGATTTTGATACAGATTTTCCTATATTTCATAAAAAAATAGGAAAAGGGACTAATAATTTTACTGTAGAGCCTGCTATGTCAAAGACACAGGCAGTAAACTCTATTTTAAGCGGTATAGATATTGTAGATGAGCTTTTAAAAAAAGATGATGTTGATATAATTGGAACAGGCGATATGGGTATAGGAAACACAACACCATCTACTGCAATAATTGCTGCTGTATCTGGTATTTCGGTTGAAAAATTAACAGGCAGAGGAACAGGAATTGATGATAAAACTCTTTTAAAAAAGATAGCTGTTATAAATAAAGGTCTTGATTTACATAAGCCTGATCCGGACGATCCTATAGATATTCTTTCTAAAGTAGGAGGATTTGAAATAGGAGGGATTGCAGGGATTGTAATTGGCAGTGCTCAAAAAGGTATACCTGTTGTTTGTGATGGATTAATTTCAACAGCAGGAGCATTATTAGCCTGCATGCTGGCTCCTTATGCAAGAAGTTACCTGTTTGCCAGTCATAATTCAGTAGAAGCAGGTCATAAATTTATGTTAAAGCACCTTGGTCTGACTCCACTCATCGACTTAGGTTTCAGGCTCGGTGAAGGTACAGGAGCAGCAGTTGCTTTTACTTTAATTGAAGCTTCTACAAGAATACTATCTGATATTAAAACTTTTGAAGAGGTGGAAATAGGAAATGCACAGATAGAAAAGAGAAATACATAGATAAAGTAAGAAATGAGGACAAAATCTATACACCTTTATTTTATCCTCATTTACAAGCTAAACATTTTATTTTTCTAATCTGATTTTTATAGAATTTGTATGTGCTGAGAGTCCTTCAATTTCGGCAAGAAGTATTATTTTATCGGCCTCTTTTTTAAATGCTTCCTTTGAATAGTGTATTAGACTTGTTTTTTTAAGAAAATTTTCAACAGACAGGGCAGATGCAAATCTTGCTGTACCTGCTGTGGGCAGCACATGGTTTGGACCTGCCATATAATCTCCAACAGGCTCTGGTGTGTAGTTACCCATAAAAACAGCTCCTGCATTTTTTATAAGACTAAGATATTTAAAAGGATTTTCAATCTGAAGCTCAAGATGTTCAGGAGCAAGAGTGTTTGCAATATCAATTGCAGTTATAATATTATCAGTAAGTAAAATAAAACCATAGTTTGCTATTGATTTTTCAGCAATGATTTTCCTGGAAAGTGTTTTTATTTGCAAATTAACAGCCGCAGCTACAGACAGAGCTATATTTTTATTGTCTGTTATAAGTATGGAAGATGCCATGGGATCATGCTCGGCCTGTGAGAGAAGATCAGCTGCTATATAATCAGGGTTAGATGTGCTGTCAGCTATAACAAGGATTTCACTGGGACCTGCAATTGTATCAATACCTACAGTGCCTGATACAATTTTTTTAGCAAGAGTAACATAGATATTTCCAGGACCTACTATAACATCAACTTTATCAATAGATTCTGTTCCATAGGTTAGTGCTCCTATTGCCCATGCACTACCTGCTTTATAGATCTGATTAACTCCGGTTTTGTCTGCAGCAACAAGAATATGAGGACTGACCTCTCCTTTTTCTGTAGGTGGTGTTACCATGGAAATTTTATTTACACCTGCTATTTTTGCGGGAATAGCTCCCATTAAAACAGTAGATACAAGAGGAGTCGTACCCCCTTTAGAACCTGGCACATAAATACCTGCAGCATTCACGGGATTAACCATCTGACCTAAAAAAACCCCGCTCCTTTTTGTATCTATCCAGGAATTAACCATCTGATGTTTGTGAAATTCTTTGATTTGGGATATTGCAGTATCAAGAGCATTTATAAAAGGAGTATCAACTTTTTTATAAGCTTCTTTTATTTCATTGTCTGTTATTTTAATAGATGATATTGACAGATTTGGAGCATCAAATTTATTTGTATATTTTATAAGGGCTTTATCACCATTTTTTTTTACATCATTTAGAATATGTTCTACTATTTCATAATCTTTTGTGTTAAATTCTAACTCCCTTTTAGTGATGGAGTTTATTTTTTTTTTTGCTTCTTTGGATGGATATGTAAATATTTTCATAAATTTGAACCATTAAACTGTTTAATGTTATAAAAAATTAAGCTTTTTGAATAAAAATTGTCAGACTTTTTTAAAAACGCATCCTGTTTTGTTGATAAATAAACAAAATAAGTTTAATTATCAACAAAATATGTTAAAGTTTTATTGAAAAAGTTATTTTTTTTGAATAATATAAATTGCTTTAATATTAAGAACAAACATGATTGACATGTTATTTTATTTTTACAGGCTTTGTTAATAAGGAGTTTACTGATAGTTATGAATGATAAAAGAATAAATAATTTTAATGCCGGACCTGCTGCTTTGCCGCTTGAAGTCTTAACAGAAATCAAAGATTCTTTTTTGAATTTTAAAAATAGCGGAATGTCTATTGTAGAAGTAAGTCACAGGTCAAAATGGTTCGATGAAGTAATAAATGATGCCGTGCAAAGAACAAAAAGACTCTTAAATCTTGACGAACGATATGAAGTTCTTTTTTTGCAGGGTGGTGCCAGCCTGCAGTTTTGCATGATTCCCATGAACTTTTTAAATGATAGTAATTGCGCAGATTATGTTAACACCGGAACATGGTCAACTAAAGCTATTAAAGAAGCAGAAATACAAAATAAAAAAATAACTGTTGCTGCATCGTCTGAAGATAAAAATTTTTCATATATTCCTGAAAATATTCAGTTCAATAAAGATGCTGCTTATATACATATAACATCAAATAATACTATTAAGGGAACTCAGTGGAAAACTTTTCCTGACACAAATAATGTTCCTATTATAGCTGATATGTCGTCTGATATTATGTCAAGACAGATTGATGTAAATAAATTCGGTTTAATTTATGCCGGAGCTCAAAAAAATATAGGACCTGCCGGGGTTTGCATGGTGATTATCAGAAAGGATATGCTTGAGCTTGTACCTAATGGATTACCTTCTATGTTAAAGTATACTACATACGCGCAAAAAAATTCTATGTATAATACACCTCCATGTTTTGCTGTATATGCTGTATCTCTTGTATTAAAATGGATTGAAGAGACTTGTGGCGGTCTAAATAAAATGGAAGAAATCAACAGAGAAAAATCAAAATTATTATATGATTATATAGATAGTAGTGATTTTTACAGATCCACTGTTATGGAAGAAAGCAGATCTGATATGAATGTTGTTTTTCGTCTGCCTAATGAAGATCTTGAGGTGCAGTTTATCGCAGATGCTTTGGAAAATGGTTTTGGAGGTTTAAAAGGGCACCGGTCTGTTGGAGGATGTCGTGCTTCAATATATAATCCAACTTCAATTAAAGCTGTATCAGAACTAATTGATTTTATGAAAATTTTTAAAAGCAAAATGGGATAAAAACCAATTTTATGAAAAACATTTATGCTATAGGAGATATTCATGGATGTTTTGATCAATTATTATCTTTAATGGATATGATTGATATAGATTTTGATAATGAAACTCTTGTTTTTCTCGGAGATTATATTGACAGGGGTGTTGATTCTTATAAAACAATAGACTATTTAATCAGATTAAAAAAGTATCATGAAAATATTATTTTTTTAAAAGGTAATCATGAGCAAATGCTTTTAGAATTTTTCAAGAGTGAAAGAAAACGCATGATATATCTTTTAAATGGTGGCCAGCAAACAGTAGACAGTTATTTGCGGGAACAAAAAAACAGCAGGGATAATCCGTTTCCTCAAAAACACCTTGATTTTATCAGTTCGCTAAAAATGTATTACACAACTCCCGATTATATATTTGTTCATGCCGGATTAAAGGATGGAGTAGTACTTTGTGAACAAACCAGTAATGATTTGTTGTGGATTAGAGATGAGTTTATCAGGTCTGATTATGATTTTGGAAAACGAGTTATTTTTGGTCATACTCCTTTTACAAAGCCAATGGTAACTAAAACAAAAATTGGTATAGATACAGGTGCTGTATATGGGAATAAGCTTACTTGTGTTAAGCTGCCTGATGTAAAATTTTTTCAGGTATAAGGGTCATGGAAATTAAATTTATGAAATCATTTATTATAGTTACGATAGTTCTGTTTTTTTGTACGCTGCCTGTATTTGCTCAAAGAATTGCTGTTACATCAGAGGTTGCTAATATACGAACAGGTCCTGGCACCAAATATCAGATTTTATGGAAAGCTGAAAAATATTTTCCTATAAAAGTAAAAAAAAAAACTGGAAACTGGATTTTGTTTAATGATTTCGAAGGTGATCAGGGATGGATTCACAAAAGCATGACAGGAAAGATTACTGCTGTTATTACAAAATCCAAACAATGTAATATCAGATCAGGACCTGGAAATAAATATAAAGTAATTATACAGATAGGCAAAGGTATTCCTTTTAAAGTGCTGGGGAAAAAAGGACCGTGGCTGCATTTGATTCATGCTGATAAAGAGGAGGGCTGGATGCATAAATCGTTAGTATGGTAATAAGGAACGTGGACAAAACAATTTCTGCAATTATACATAATAGATTCAGGTCATCTTTGCCCGATCTAAAATCACAAAAACATCAAAAGAGC
>DAOWNP010000020.1 GCA_030642545.1 Desulfobacteraceae bacterium
CACCATGACCACATAACCACATTAACATGGTTATTATTTGAATTATCAAGAAGATTTCTGGTTGCTGTTACCCAGGGTGTAACCCCACCAGGTTCATTTATAGAATCTCCCTGGCTTAAATCATTACAGCCTGATATACCACGATCATCAAGGTCTAATCCACTTGTGCCATTATCTGTCCAATTATATTTCACATCAAAATCAGGGTAATTTTTTAATGCATTCATTCCTGTTACAAGCTGGCTTCCATGGGATGTATGCTGATATACAACATGAAGATTATTTTTTACTTCATCTATCCAGAGAACGGGAATCTGATCTGTATCTGTGCAGTTGTGATCAATAATAATTGCAATGCTATTTACTGTTTGTAAAAATAAAATTAATATTACCAGTATTATTAGTTTAATCTTAAATTTCATAATTTTCTCCATGCTTTAAATGTTTTTTAAAAAAAGTAAAGTACAAAACTATTAAGATCTAAACTTGGTCTTTCTAAAAATCCTGGCTTTTAGCTTACTTTATTATGTGCTTTAAACTTTAAAATATTTTTAAAGTTTTTTGTTGCGATTGTCAAGGCATATCTGTTGATAAAAAGTTAAAAATCATCTCTGTTATCTCTTTGGTTTTATCAGGCTGTATCCATTTTATCTCTTATCAGCCTTAAACCAGCTTATTTGACGTTTTGCATATCGTCTGGTATTTCGCACTTGATATTCTCTATGGACTGCTCAAAACCTGTTTCCCCTTCAATAAATTCACATATTTGTCTGTAACCTAAAGATTTCATTGATTTAAGATCAGCTTTGTATCCTAATCAAAGCCATTTGATATGGGGTGTCTAAAAACCCAATTTTTGGTCTGTTTTTTTTTCATCAGAGATTATGGTCCTGCCCATCCTGAAATACGTGCAAACATCCACCATGCTGCCCTGCCTTTTAATATACAATTTATTGTCTCTTTTTGTCTGTTTTTTCCTGAATGAGCACAGCTGCGACAGCCATTATAACCATCTACTTTGTTTCCTGTTGTTAATTTTGCAAGCTCTGAGCCAAGCTTTGCATCACACCATTCCTGTCCCCAGTTATTAGCTCTATAGTTATAATCCAAATTATCCTGCATCATTTTATCATAATAATAATTTCCATCTGGATCATAACTTTCTATATCAGCAAAATCAAATAATATCCGCTTGTTACCTATACAATGCCGTCTTATTTGCTGGTTTGCAGCATAGATGACTCCTTTTTTACCCAATCCTTCAGCATGTCCTGTCATAAATACAAATTTTACAGGATAGTCTATCGCACGAGATTTACTCCCGCCATCGCTGTATTCCGATATTAATATTTCCATATTATCAAGATATCTTTGAATATTATGACCTCTTATGCTACACCATGACCACATAACCACATTAACATGGTTATTATTTGAATTATCAAGAAGATTTCTGGTTGCTGTTACCCAGGGTGTAACTCCATGTCTATTTATAGAATCTCCCCGGCTTAAATCTTTGCATCCTGATATGCCATAATCATCAAGGTCTAATCCACTTGTGCCATTATCTGTCCAATTATATTTCACACCAAAAGCAGGGTAATTTTTCAATGCATTCATTCCTGTTATAAGCTGGCTCCCATGGGATGTATGCTGATATGCAACATGAAGATTTTTTTTTACTTTATCAAGCCATACAACAGGAATTTGATTTGTATCTGTGCAGCTGTGATCAATAATAATTGCAGTAATTGCAGTGCTATTGACTGTTTGTAAAAATAAAATTAATATTACCAGTATTATTAGTTTAATCTTAAATTTCGTAATTTTCTCCGTATTGTTCTTTATGCCTTAAATGTTTTTTTAAAAAAGTAAAGTATAAAACTATAAGATTTAAATTAGGGATTTCTAAAAATCCGGTTTTTGGATATGGTAATATTGATTTAATACCTGTTAACAATAGTATTTATAGCAAAAAAAATACACTACTGATTTTATGTATTTTAAAGTTTAAAATATTTTTACTTTTTTTATTGAGTCTGTCAAGGCATATTTGTTGATAAAAAGTTAGAAATTATCTCTGTTATTTCTTTGGTTTTATCAGGCTGTATCCATTTTATCTCTTTATCAGCCTTAAACCAGGTTATTTGACGTTTTGCATATCGTCTGGTATCTCGCTTGATATTCTCTATGGACTGCTCAAAACCTGTTTGCCCTTCAATAAATTCACATATTTGTCTGTAACCTAAAGATTTCATTGACTTAAGGTCAGATTTGTATCCCATATCAAGAAGATTTTTAACTTCACAAACAAAATTTTGTTTAACCATTTTATCAACTCTTTGATTTATTCTTTTATAGAGTTTTTCTCTATCAAGGATAAGACCAATTTTTAATGTGTTATAATGTGGTTTTTTAAAACAATGAGATTTGTGGAGTTCCGATAAAGGTATTTTAGCAGTTTCAAATGTCTCTATTGCTCTTATTATCCTGAATAGATCATTTTCATGAATTTTTTTTGCAGAAACAGGGTCAATATTTTCTAAAAGCTTATGCATCTTTTTACTGCCAATTTCTTCGGCTTTTTTTTTTAATTGTTCAAGTTTATCAGGGTCAGCCCCTTGCTTTTTAGATAGTCCATAAATAAGAGCTTTTATATATAAGCCTGTTCCACCTGTAACAAAAGGGAGTATGTTATTTGAAGTTAAATCTGAAATAATGTTTCCAGCAGAAAATTCAAATTTTGCAGCATCAAAGGAAGCATCAGGCAATAAAAAATCCATGAGATGATGTTTTATCCTGTTAAGTTCATTTAGAGCAGGTTTTGCAGTTCCTATGTTCATTAATTTGTAAATTTGCATGGAATCAGCACTTATAATTTCCCCTTTAAATGTTTCAGCAAGCCTGATAGCAGTTTTTGTTTTTCCAACCCCTGTTGGACCGCAAATAATAATAATTTTTTTCATGGTTTTAAAAATAAAGATTATAATATAGTAGTAAGGTTTGATTCTAAAAAAGTACAAAAAATATTTCCATTAATAATGATTAATGATTAAATAATTTATTTTAAATAGCAAATAATAAGTTTTAAATAATCAGATTTTAAGGTTCTGAAGCAGTCATAATTAGAAATGCTTGTAGAAAATGATTGACAATGCTTGTTTTAATAGTTTAAAGATATACTTTTATATTTTAATCTTCAAGTAAATATGAATGTAAAGATTATTGTTAGTATTGAATCAGGACTAAATAAGGAATTGTTTTTGTTTCAGAATATTATAATTTAGGAGATAAAAAGCCATGTCAAAGGATGTAATTGGTTCTGTAATGGTTATAGGCGGTGGTATAGCCGGGATGAGATCAGCAATTGATCTTGCTGATGCTGGTTATTATGTGTATCTTGTAGAAAAGAAGCCGTCTATTGGCGGAGTTATGTCTCAATTGGATAAGACATTTCCTACTAATGATTGTGCAATGTGAATTATTTCACCAATACTGGTCGAGGTCGGCCGGCACTTAAATATTGAATTGCTCACTCTTAGTGAGGTTAAGCAGGTTACAGGAGATGCTGGGAATTTTGAAGTTAATCTTATACAGCACCCAAGATATATTGATGAATCTAAATGTATAGCCTGTGGGATGTGTGCTGAAAAATGTCCTAAAAAAGTTGTGGATGTTTATAATACAGGTTTGGTTAATCGTAAAGCTGTTTATGTAGAATATGCCCAGGCAGTACCTTTAAAATATTGTATTGATGCTGAAAATTGTCTTTATCTTACAAAAGGGAAATGTGGGAACTGTGAGAATATTTGTCCGGCAGGAGCCATTGATTATACGCAAAAAGAAAAATCATTGACTTTAAATGTGGGTTCAATAGTTCTTGCTCCAGGATTTAAATCTTTTGATCCTTCAAAATTAGATTTTTATAATTATGCATCTCATAAAAATGTTGTAACAGCAGCTGAATTTGAAAGAATTTTATCAGCATCAGGCCCTACTATGGGTCACCTTGCAAGAATATCTGATAAAAAAGAGCCTAAAAAAATAGCCTGGTTTCAATGTGTAGGCTCAAGAGATGTAAATAAATGTGATAATGCTTATTGTTCTTCAGTCTGTTGCATGTATGCCATAAAAGAGGCTGCTATAGCAAAAGAGCATGCAGGTGATGATCTTGACTGTGCTATATTTTATATGGATATACGAACACATGGTAAAGATTTTGAAAGATATTATAACGATGCTAAAGATAAAACAGGTGTTCGTTTTATAAACAGCAGGGTTCATTCTGTTTTACCTATTCATGGATCTGATGATTTAGAAGTTCGATATGTTGATGAATCTGGTAAATTAATATCAGAAATTTTTGATATGATTGTTTTATCTACAGGCTTTGAAACACCACCTGAAGTTGTTGAACTTCTAAATGATCTTGATGTTGATTTAACAGAAGGTAATTTTGCAAAAACATCTGCTTTTAATCCCGTTGCTACATCAAGAGATGGAATATATATCTGTGGTGCAATTGCAGGTCCAAGAGATATACCTCAGTCTGTTGTTGATTCAAGTGCAGCGGCATCTGATGCCGGAGAAATTTTGAGTTCAGCAAGAAACAGCCTGACAACAGTTAAGGAAGCTATTCCTGAAACACAGGTTGTGGGTGATCCTCCTAAGATTGGTGTTTTTGTTTGTAAATGTGGAATAAATATAGCAGGTGTTGTTGATGTTGAAGCTGTAAGAGATTATGCAGCAACTCTGCCTTATGTAGAATATGTGTGTGATAATCTTTATACATGTTCTCAGGATACTCAGGATATAATGGCAGATGTCATAAAGAGTAAAAATTTAAACAGGGTTGTGGTGGCTGCTTGTACACCTAAAACCCATGAACCATTATTTCAGGAAACTCTTCTCTGTTCAGGTTTAAATAAATATTTGTTTGAAATGGCTAATATCAGGAATCAGGATTCCTGGGTTCATAAAAATAATCCGGAGCTTGCTACAAAAAAAGCAATGGATCTGGTAAGAATGGCGGTTTCTAAAGTAGCCTTGATGGAACCATTAGAAGAAGCTGAGCTGGAAATTAATCAGGAGGCTTTAGTTATAGGCGGTGGTATTTCAGGATTGACTTCTTCAATTAGTTTGGCAGGTCAGGGTTATAATGTTAATCTTGTGGAAAAAAGTGACGTTTTGGGTGGTCAGGCTTTAAATATTTATAAAACTGCCTCAGGTGAATATGTTCAGGAAAATCTGTCTGCTCTTATTAAAAAAGTAGAGAGTAATGAAAAAATCAAAGTTTATCTTAAAACTGAAATTGTAAGTACAGAAGGTTTTGTTGGTAATTTCAAATCAGTGTTATCAACAGGCGGGGAAGAAAAAAGTATAGAGTATGGTGTTTCTATTGTTGCTACAGGTGCGTCTGCATTAGAACCTGATGAATACAACTATAAAACTGATGAAAGGGTATTAACCAGTCTTGAACTTGATAGAAAATTTATAGATAAGGATCCAGAGCTTTCAAAAATAAATTCAGCAGCATTTATTCAATGTGTTGGTTCAAGAGAACCAGGCAGACCTTATTGTTCGAGAGTTTGCTGTACCCATTCCATAGAAAATGCTCTTGAGCTTAAAAAGCTTAATCCTGAAATGAATATATATATTTTGTATAGGGATATCAGAACTTTTGGTGAGCGGGAATATCTTTATAAGGAAGCCCGTAATAAAGGAATAATTTTTATAAAATATAAATTAGATAATAAACCTGAAGTTGTTAACAAAGATGGAAGGCTTATTATAAATATTGTAGACCATGTTTTAAGGCAGCCGGTTGAGATTGAAGTTGATCTTATTACACTGGCAACTGCAATTTTACCACCAGATAATCAGCAGCTTGCAAGTTTTTATAAAGTATCTGTAAATGATGATGGTTTTTTTGTGGAAAAACATGCAAAGCTTGGTCCTTCTGAATTTGCTACAGATGGTGTTTTTCTATGCGGTTTAGCTCATTATCCAAAACCCATAGAAGAGGCTATTGCTCAGGGTAAAGCTGCAGCTTCAAGAGCGGTAACACTACTTGCCAAGAAAAAGATAAATACTATTGGTACTATTGCGAAAATCAATCCTATGAATTGCAGTTCATGTGGAGTTTGTATATCAATTTGTCCATATTCTGCACCTTCATACATTGAAGAAGGCCCTTTTACAGGTAAAGTTAAGATTAATCCTGTTTTATGCAAGGGGTGTGGTTTGTGTGTTGCATCCTGTCGTTCCGGAGCAATAAACCTTAAAGGATTTGATAATGATCAGATTTTTGCACAAATTTATGCTTTAAAAGAAGCTGTATAAATATAAATTGCCCTTTTAATTAAAATAAAAAGGGCAGGGTAAAAGGGAGATATTAATTATGTCAGATTGGGAACCTAAGATAGTTAGTTTTCTATGCAACTGGTGTAGTTACGGAGCTGCTGATTTGGCAGGTGTAAGCAGGATGCAGTATCCGTCGAATATAAGAGTTATAAGGATTCCCTGTACAGGGAGAATGAGTCCTAAATTTGCTCTGTCTGCTCTTCGTGAGGGAGCTGATGGTGTATGGGTGTCAGGTTGACATCCAGGCGATTGTCATTACCTGGATGGTAATTATCATGCAAGAAGAAAATTTAACTTATTTAATAATCTTGCTGAGTTTATGGGGATTGAGCCTGGCAGAATACATTTTTCATGGGTTTCTTCGGCTGAATCCACAAAGTTTGTCGATGTAGTTAAAAAGGTAACGTCTGAAGTTAAGGCTTTAGGTCCAAATAAACGATTTGTGAAAAAAAAGGCTAAGGTAGCTTAACATGATTGGATATATAGATAAAATTAAGGAAATATCAAAAGGCCTCTTGGAAGAGAAGAAGGTGGATATGATTATTGGGTTTCGTAAAGGAACTGTGCCAATGATCAACGAACCGTGTGTTGCTAAAACTTCTGCTGATGTTGATAATTTTGTATGGGACAGCAGCTGTGGAATAAACCTTGCAAATTATCTAACAGGTAGAAAAGAGAAGATAGGTATAATTGCTAAGGGATGTGATTCAAGAAATATTGTAAATCATATTATTGAAAATAAAATAAACCGTGAACAGTTAACAATAATAGGGGTTCCCTGTAAAGGGATGGTCGATCGCAGCAAAGTTAAAGCTCTTGTATCGAGTGACATAGAAGAAGTCATAGAAAAAGAAGATACAATGGTTATATCAGGTGCAGATTTTGAAAAAACAGTTAAAACATCTGATGTTATTTCAAAAAATTGTACTATATGTATGCATAGAAACCCTGTTATTTTTGACGAACTTGTTGCAGAAGAGGTTGATGAACAAAAAGATGTAAACAGGTATGAGGATATAGATAAAATAGAAGCCATGGATTCTGGTGAAAAATGGAACTATTTTGAGGATATGTTTAAGTCTTGTATACGTTGTTATGCATGTAGAAATGCTTGTCCTCTCTGTTATTGTCCAACTTGTTTTGTGGATGAGTCAAAACCTCAATGGGTGGGTAAAAGTCAGGATCCGATTGATATCTGGACATTTCATTTTTTAAGAGCATATCATTGTGCAGGGCGCTGTACTGATTGTGGTGCTTGTGTTCGGGCATGTCCTATGGATATTGATGTAAGATTATTGACTAAAAAACTGGAAAAGGATTGTTTTGAAATGTTTAACTGGGAAGCTGGTTTATCAATAGATAAACGTCCTCCATTAGATGTTTTTAATGCAGATGATCCTGATGGTTTTATTAAATAGGAAGTTGGTTTTTTTACCCTTTGCAAATATCACAAGACAAATATTATAAGGGCAGATGAATATGAAGGTCATAAAAATTGACAAACAAGACTTTACAAGCGGTATTGAGAAGCTGGCTGATTCATATCGCCTGTTTGGGCCTGTAAAAGAAAAAGAGAGCTATGCTTTTCAAAAATTAGAAAAAGGGCAGTTGCCTGATTTTAATTTTAAAAATACCAGGCTTTCTATAAAATCAGTTATTAATCCTCAGTCTGAGGTTATGTTTGAGTACTCATTAGATGAAAAACAGACAGATCATCATGTGATGAAGGAAGCGAAAAAGGATTATTCTCCCAGGGCTATTTTTGGAGTAAGACCTTGTGATGGAAAATCAATGGTTTTGGTTAAGCCAAATTTTGATACTTTAGAGTATAAAGATAATTATTGGCTTGATTCTTATAATTGTACAACATTTGTTGGGCTTGCATGTAATGATCCATGCAGTACGTGTTTTTGTACATCAGCCGGAAGTGGTCCTTTTGATGAGACAGGGCTTGATGTATTATTAATTGATATGGATGATTATTATATTGCAAAAGCTGTAACATCAAAAGGGGAAGCACTTTTATCTGCAGCAAGTTGGGATACAGCCGGTACTTTAGATGATGTAGAAGATAAAAAATCTAAGGCTGAAAAAAAGATTAAAACATCAGTTTCTATTGATAATATTAAAGACAGATCAATCAATGAGATCCATCAGGCTTCATTCTGGGAAGATATTGCTTTTTCTTGTATTAATTGTGGAACCTGTACTTATGTTTGTCCAACATGCTGGTGTTTTGATATTCAGGATGAGAATAGTGGTAAATCAGGTGTTAGGATGCGTAACTGGGATAGCTGTATGTTTCCTTTATTTACTATGCATGGGACAGGGCATAATCCAAGAGGTGAAAAAACACAAAGAGTTCGCCAAAGATTTATGCATAAACTTAAATATTATTTAGATAAATATGATCAGGGGATTCAATGTGTAGGATGTGGCAGATGTATCCAGTCATGTCCGGTTAATATTGATATTCGCAGAGTTTGTAATATAATGAACGATTATAATTATGAATAAAAGTTGTTCCGCAAAGTACTAAGAAAGGGAGAAAGATTTTGCAAAATCCATATTTGCCTTATCCGGTTCGCATTGATAAAATTACAAATGCAACGGAAGATAAAAGTCTTAAAACATATAAATTTGTTTTTTTAGATCCTGATGATGAAAGAAAATTTGCTTATAAAGCAGGTCAGTTTGCCGAGCTTTCTGTTACTGGAAAAGGTGAAATTCCAATAGGAATTGCTTCATCTCCTACAGAAAAAGGTTATGTAACTTTTACAGTAAATAGAGTAGGTCTGGTTTCCAGCTATCTTCATACCATGAAAGAGGGAGATATAATGGGCCTTCGAGGTCCCATGGGGAATTCATATCCCTGGGATGCTTTAGAAGGTAAAAATGTTGTTATTATAGGAGGTGGTTTTGCATTTACCACATTACGGTCTTCAATTGTATATATGTTAGATCCTGCAAACCGGTCAAAATTTAAAGATATTCATGTCGTATATGGTGCACGGTCTCCTGGTATGCTCCTGTATCGGGATGAACTTACAAAATGGGAAGAACGGGATGATATAAATATGCATATAACAGTTGATGGTACAGATGATCCTGACTGGAAATATAATGTTGGTTTTGTTCCTACTATAACCGAGCAAAAAGCACCAGCCGGTAATGATGATACATATGCAATTATCTGCGGACCTCCTGTTATGATTAAATTTACTCAACCTGTTTTAGATAAACTTGGTTATACACATGACCGGATAATCATGTCTCTTGAAAACAGAATGAAATGTGGTATAGGAATGTGTGGTCGTTGCAATATAGGTAAGGAGTTTGTTTGTAAAGACGGGCCGGTTTTTACATTGAGTCAGTTAAATGAAACTCCACGGGAGTATTAATAATTTTAATAAATAGATGTTGTTGATTTCATATTGACAAAAAAAAAAAAATCAGGTAGTAGTTGTAGACTAAATATTTGAGATTACAGGGCGGTTAGCCAAATTTTATATAATTTTTTAAGAAGGAGTTTATAAATGGCAGAGGTAGAATTTCAGGGGCAAAAATTTGTGGTTGATGAAGATGGTTTTATTGAAGATTTTACAACATATAAACCAGAATGGGTGCAATTTGTTAAGGGTGAAGAAGGTATTGACGAATTAAACGAAGAGCATTGGAAAGTTATTAATGTCCTTCAAGATTACTATAAGAAAAATGGTATTGCTCCTATGGTTCGTGTTCTTTCAAAGCTTACTAAATTTAAATTGAAACATATTTATGAGTTGTTTCCATCAGGACCTGGTAAAGGAGCTTGTAAGATGGCTGGTTTACCTAAACCAACAGGTTGTGTATAATGGTATTTAAGTTACAAATATCATGATAGTATTATTTAAAAACCCTGGAATTTTTCAGGGTTTTTGTATTTTAAGATTTCTCTGATAATAATATCTTATGAGTTTTTTTCTTAATGCTTTTTTAGGAATATTTTAATGGTTGAGGTGTTATTAGATAGAATTGATAAGGTAATATTAAACAGGATTCAATCTAATTTTCCAGTGGAAAAAAGACCTTTTAAAGTATTGGCAGATGAGTTTGGTCTAAGTGAAAGCGAGGTTATTGACAGGGTTAAAAAGCTAAAAAAAAACGGGATTATAAGACGTATAGGTGCAAATTTTGTCCCTGAAAAGTTAGGTTTTGTCAGTACTCTTTGTACAGCATATGTGCCAGACGATAAAATTGATTTTTTTGCTTCTTTTATAAACAGATATAGTGGTATTACTCACAATTATTTAAGGGATAATAAATTTAATATATGGTTTACTTTTATTGCTGAATCTGAAGAAATAATTGAACAGGAATTGAAAAATATTTCAAAGCATACAGGGATAGATAATATTTTAAATTTACCTGCAATAAAACTTTTTAAAATAAGAGCTCATTTTAAATTGTAAATTTTCTTCTTTTTTTCTATAATTTCAAAAAATATTCCTTATTCATATTTTGATAAAAGTGTGATTAAATAAATTAAGATGAATATTGCATTAGTCAGTTTTCATTCTGTTTTTGGTGATTTACCAATAAATTTTTTACAAATGGAAACAAATATAATAAAAGCAGCTCAAAAAGGGGTCAGGATTATATGTTTTCCTGAACTTTCTTTAACTGGTTATTGTGTGGGTGAGGCTGTATATAAAATTGCTGAACCTGTTTCATGTAAATGGACATATAGACTTTTAGAAATTTCAAAAATTTATAATATAGTTATTCTGTTTGGAATGGCAGAAAAAGAAAAATCCTCTATATTTTTGTCTCATGTAGTGTTGTTTCCTAATGGAAAGATTAAAGTATATAGGAAGTTACACCTTTCTCCTCTTGAAAAAAATTTTTTTATACCTGGTAAATCTGTAGTTATTTTTAAAGATAGTGGTTTTGCTTTTGGTATACAGCTTTGTTATGATCTGCATTTTCCTGAGCTTTCAACTCAAATGGCTATAGACGGAGTAGATTTAATATTTGCACCTCATGCTTCCCCAAGAGGTTCTTCATTAGATAAATTTAATTCATGGATGCGTCATATGCCTGCAAGGGCTTATGATAATGGTATTTATATTTTAGCCTGCAATCTTTCAGGGGAAAATAAAAACCAATTATATTTTCCAGGATTATCTCTTGCTATTAATCCTTCTGGAAACCTTATCAGTAGTAATATAACCAGAGGTGAAAGTATGATTATAGTAAAAATTGACAGGGATAGTATAGATTATGTCAGAAAACATAAAATGAGGTATTTTCTTCCTAATAGAAGGCCTGAGCTTTATTAAAAAAAGGAAATAAAACAGTTGACAATCTCATTTTTATTTAATAAAATGTGCAAACTTTTTTGAAAGGATAGTGGTATGATCCTTAATTTTGATAATAAACTTCAAATTAAGGATTTTTTATTTTTTTGTTCTTTAACTGACTAATAGATTTATTGGCGATTTTTTTTAAAAATTATAAAGTATTATTGTTAACATGGTTTTTTAGGAAACTTTTTTATGAATATTGATATGAACAAAATAAGAAATATTGGAATAAGTGCCCATATTGATTCTGGTAAAACTACTCTTACAGAAAGAATTTTGTTTTATACAAACAGGATTCATACAATCCATGATGTAAAGGGTAAAGATGGTGTTGGAGCTACAATGGACTCTATGGAACTTGAAAAAGAAAGAGGTATTACCATTGCATCTGCTGCAACATTTTGTCAGTGGAAAAACCATGAAATTAACATTATTGATACTCCTGGTCATGTGGATTTCACCATAGAAGTTGAGCGTTCTTTAAGAGTATTAGATGGAGCCATACTGGTTCTTTGTGCTGTTGGTGGAGTTCAGTCTCAATCTATTACAGTGGATACTCAAATGAAAAGGTATAATGTGCCGAGGATTGCTTTTGTAAATAAGTGCGATAGAAACGGGGCAAATCCATCTAAGGTTATTGAGCAATTAAAAGATAAATTAGGTCATAATGCTGTTGCTCTGCAAATACCTGTTGGCCTTGAAGCAAAGTTTGAAGCTGTTGTTGATTTAATTAAAATGAAAGCTTTTTATTTTGATGGTGAAAATGGAGAGAAGGTAAGAGAGGAAAATATTCCGGACGATCTTATTCAAATAGCAGAAGAAAAAAGAGAAGAGTTAATTGATGTAGCATCTATGTTTTCTGATGATCTTATGGAAGCAGCTTTAGAAGATGATGTTACAGAAGAGTTGTTGATTTCTGCGGTAAGAACTGCAACTCTTCAAAGAGAGATTACTCCGGTTTTTATTGGATCGGCATATAAAAATAAAGGAGTACAACTGTTACTTGATGCTGTGAAGTATTATCTTCCCTGTCCTGCTGAAGTTGAGAATAAAGCTGTAAGTTTGCAGAATGATGAGGACATAATACTGTCAAGTTCAGTATCTGAGCATGTTGTTGCCTTGGCATTTAAACTTGAAGACGGTCAGTATGGTCAGCTTACATATATTCGTGTTTATCAGGGATCTATTTCAAAAGGAGATATGTTGATAAATGCTCGTACGATGAAAAAAATAAAGATAGGAAGACTGATTCGTATGCATGCAAACCAAATGGAAGATATTGACTCTATTTCTGCAGGTTATATAGGAGCCCTTTTTGGTGTTGATTGTTCATCAGGAGATACTCTTTTTTCAAAAGATATGGAGTATGGTGTTTCCATGACTTCCATGTTTGTACCAGAGCCTGTCATATCTCTTGCTATTGTTCCTGCCGATAACAGTTCACAGATAAAAGTATCTAAAGCTTTAAACAGATTTACTAAAGAAGATCCCACATTTAGAGCAAGTGTAGATCATGCAACAAATGAGACAATTATTGAAGGTATGGGTGAGCTTCATCTTGAGGTATATATTGAACGTATCCGAAGGGAATATGGTGCTTCAGTTGAAACAGGGAAACCTCAGGTAGCGTATAAAGAGACTATTACGAGAAAAGCTGAGTTTGACTATATTCATAAAAAACAGACAGGTGGAGCAGGACAATATGGCCGTGTTGCAGGTTATATGGAACCTGTTTCAGATAAAGAATTTAATTTTGAAAATAAAATAAAAGGCGGTTCAATTCCAACACAGTATATATCAGCTTGTGAAAAAGGATTTTTAAGTTGTATGGAAAAAGGTCCTATGATGAAATTTCCTGTTACAGGTGTAAATATTGTAATAAATGACGGGGCATCACATGCGGTTGATTCATCTGAAAAAGCTTTTTCCGCTGCTGCACAGGGAGCTTTTCGAGCAGCTTATCCAAAAGCCAGGCCGGTTATTAATGAGCCGGTTATGAAAGTCGTTGTTGAAACGCCTACTGCATTTCAAGGAACTGTTATGGGTATTTTGAACCAGCGAAGAGGTATAATTGTTGGAGCACAGGAAGATGGAAAAATGACAGTTGTAGAAGCAAAAGTTCCTCTTGCAGAGATGTTTGGCTTTTCAACTTTTTTAAGGTCTTCAACTCAGGGGCAGGCTCAATTTACAATGGAATTCAGCTCTTATAAAAAAGTACCTGAATCTTTGGTTGAGCAGATAAAATCAGATATTGCTGAAAAGAAAAAAAATATAGCATAATAAATGAGTCATTGATTATGATACTTAAATCATTTTATCCTTGTTCATAATGTAATTTGAAATTTGAAAAAGATTTATATTTTTCTTTCAATTTAGAATGAGTGTTAACCATGTTGTTGTTTTTTTATTAATGAATATAAAAAAAAAATCTAAAATAGATTGCAAAAACTGTAAAGTAGATTTTTGCAGAATATTTTATCTAAAAAATTGGAATTATACAATGTTAAAAGAGGACTTTTTATCAAATAATATATTAAATATTTTGAGAAAAAAGCATAATCATTATTTGTCTGCTGGAGAATTTGGGGCTGTATTATCAAGGGCAGGAGTAGGTAAAACTGCCCTTTTGGTTCAGATTGCAATAAATGAGATGCTTTTGCAAAAAAAAGTTTTACATATAAGTCTTAATAATTCTGTTGAAAAAGTAAAGCTCTGGTATAGTGAGGTGTTTAAAAATTTAGAAAACAAAGATTATGATCTACGTCAGGTGAATCTTTTATGGGAAGATATTATTCGCCGCAGATTTATAATGACGTTCAAACCAGGAGAGTTTAGTCTTGCAAAACTCTCAAAAAGACTTTCAGATCTTTCTGAACAAGATATTTTCACACCAGATGTTTTGATAATAGATGATTATCCCTTTGATAAAGCAGATAAAAAAATGCTTGTTGACTTAAAAGAGTTTATGGGTGGAAGGTCATATAGCTTGTGGTTTTCTGTAAGAAAACATCGTGAGGAAGATAGTGAAAATTATAATAATATTGCAGATATCTTAAATATTTTTAATCTTATTATTGAATTTGAACCATCATCTGAAAAAATTAGTTTAAATATTATTAAATCAGGCAGTAAGGAGATTTTGGAGACTGATCTTTATCTTGATCCTCATACAATGCTGCTCAATAAACAATAGATAATTTTGTCCTTGTTCTTCTCCCCTCTCCCCCTAAAAGGAAAGAACGGGGTCCAAGTCTTCATGCTTCATGCCATTTGTCAAAAATGAAGGCTTTTGGGTCCCTGCTGACCTTTTTTCTTTTTTGAGCCGGAAAATTTTGTTTTCTGCGTGTATGCCCGTGAAAAAGAATCTGAATTTTATATTATTTATCAGTAATGTCCGGTTAGGAAATTGCAGGAAGCAAAATAGATAAAATAGGCAAAATAGATAAAATACGGGAAGTTTAATTATTTTTTCCGCTATTTTAG